>NZ_LSKG01000006.1:0-61697 GCF_001557005.1 Sphingomonas sp. CCH15-F11
GCGACCACCGATCCGGCCAACACACCGATACTCGCCCCCAACGCCCCCGCGCGCGGCAGCAGGGCGAAGGTCAGGCCAAGCTGAACGATCACCGCGACCATGCGGGCCGCCAGCGCCAGTCCCGCGCGATGCACCGCCATCAGCACTGGCTCGAACCCCACGACCGCGAGGTCGACGCACCCCGCTGCCGCCAACCAGAGCAGCAACACATAGGCGCCGGCATATTCCGGCCCGCCGACCAGGACGAGCACCGGCCGCCCCGCCAGCGCGACGAGCGCGAGGATCGCGACCGCTGCGATCGACGATGCCGCGAACACGCGGCCGAGCATCGCCGACAGCCGAGCGGGATCGGCGGCACGTGCAATCCGCACGACTTCGGGAAAGGCGGCGCGCGCGATCAGCTGGGACAATTTGGCGAGCGCGTTGGCCAGCTGCACCGCCAGCCGAAACGCGCCTGCCGCGGCCGGGCCGACATAGCCGCCGACCAGCAGCAGCGGCAGCTGCTTGGCTGACAGGCCCAGCGTCGCGTTGAGGTTGGTGCTGGCAACGAAGCGCAGCAGCCCCGGATTTTCAGCCGCCAGCCGTCCGGTCGGCGGCGGGCGGCGGAACAGCGCAAGGTCGCCGGTACGCGCCAGGATCCGCCAATAGGCCGCGGCCGTCGCCAGCTCGGCGAGTGCCCAGGCGATCAGGAAGCCGGTCACCGTCGGCATCGCGATTGCCGCCGCCAGCGCACCCGCAAAGCGCACCGCCGGCGTCACGCTGTCGGCCAGCGCCGACAGTGCAAAGCGGTCCTTCAGCCGCAGCAGGCCGAGCGGGGTGGCACGGATCGTCACCAGCTGCACCAGCGTGAAGGCGATCGTCGCCCCGGCCAACTCGGGCGTGATGCCCATGCGCGGGCCGAACGCCGCGACGATGCCGATCGCCACCGCCGCGCCCACTCCCGCGCTCAGGATGTCGAGCCCCAGACAGGCGCGCATCAGCCGAGCGAGCGCGGGCCGGTCGTCGCGGGCGAGATGGTCGACGCCATAGCGCACGATCACCTGCCATGTCTGGAAGCCGACCAGCACCGCGATCGTCTGGCCCGCCCCGACGATCAGCGCGAAACGCCCGAAGTCCGCGATGCCCAGCGTGCGTGCCGCCACCGCCAGATAGACGAGCGACAGCACCGCCAGCACGCCGCGGCTGGCGAGCAGCCAGCCAAGATTGCGCGCGACCGCGCGCGCGGCGGATGTCAGCGGCGCATCGGGGGCGGAGGGCGGCGGCAGAGCCATGATCGCCCCCGCCTATCCGCGCCGCCGGTTGCGGACAAGGGTCGCGGCGGGATCCTTGAGCTGCGGCACCAGATACGGGCATAGCGTGCGCCATGCCCATCGACACGCCCAGCCTGCGCATCGCCACCGCCGCCGACGTCGCCGCACTGCATCGGCTGGTCGAGGGCGCCTATCGCGGCGACAGCGCGCGGCGCGGCTGGACGCACGAAGCCGACCTGCTCGACGGCCAGCGCACCGATCCGCAGGTGCTGGCCGACATGATCGCCGACCCGCACCAGCGTGTGCTGCTCACCGAGGTCAACGGTGCGCTGATCGGCTGTGTCGGCGTGCGCTTCGAGCCGCCCGCGATCGGCTATCTCGGGATGCTGAGCGTCGATCCCGCGCACCAGGCGGCTGGGACCGGGCGTCAACTGATCGCCGCGGCGGAGGCGCTGGCGCGCGACATTTTCGGCGCGACGGTGATGGAGATGACGGTGATCCGCCAGCGCGGCGACCTGATCGCCTATTACGAGCGGCGCGGTTATCGGCTGACCGGCGAGACGCGCGCGTTTCCGCTCGACGACCCGAGCTTCGGCATTCCGCGCACCCGCGACCTCGTCTTTGTCGTGCTCGCGAAACCGCTCGCCTGAAGCCGGGGCGACGCAGTAGGGTCAAAGCCATGGAGTCGCCCGCGTTCGTGCCCGTCCACCCGCCGCGAACCGACCGGCTCGCGCCCGTCTGGGCGGCGTTTTTCGGCGAACGGTCGCGCAATTCGATCATGGGGTGGAGCCATGCCGCCTTCGACGGCTGGTATGTCCGCCGCCAGGTACTGGGGATGACCGTCCACATCCCCCGACACCCCGACATGATCGAACATGTGCTGCTCGGCAACGCCGCCAATTATACCAAGCCGCGCGTGGTCAAGCGGCTGATCGCGCCGCTGGTCGGCGAGGGGCTGCTGAGCGCCGACGGCGAGCTGTGGCGGACCCAGCGTCGCATCGTCGCGCCCACCTTTGCTCCCGGTGCGGTCGCGGCACTGACCCCGCTGATCGTTGCGGCGGCGCGCGCCGCGTCCGGCGGCTGGCCGGACACGGGCACGATCGACATCGCCCGCGCCGCGACCGACACGACGATGGCGATCATCGCCGATGCGTTGTTCTCGGGCGATCCGCGCCTCAAGACCGCGACCGCCAGCCGCCACATCTCGAACGCGCTCGAAGCCGCCGGGTCGGTGCGCCTCTCGGCGATCCTGGGGCTGCCGCAGATCGGCATCCGCCGCACGGTGCGGCTCGGCCAGCAGGGACGCGTCTTTCTGCGCGACACGCTGACCCGCATCGTGCGCGAACGCGGCCCTACCGGCGGCGACGATTTTCTGGGTCAGATGATCCGTGATCTCCATGCCCGTTTTCCGGCGACGCGCGCGACGATGCTGGCGATCGACAATGCCGCGACCTTCTATGTCGCCGGGCATGAGACGACGGCCAATGCGCTGACCTGGAGCGTCTATCTGCTCGCGGGCGACCCGGTGGCGCAGGCGCGCGCGCGGGCGGAGGCCGCCGATGCGCTGGCCGGCGATCCCGCGACCTTGCCCGACCGGCTGCCCTATCTGCGCCGCGTGCTGGACGAGGCGCTACGGCTCTATCCCCCCGCGCCGCGCTTCGACCGCGAGGCGGTGGCGGCCGACCGGCTGGGCGACCATGCGGTCGCGCCGGGCGACATCGTGTCGGTCTGGCCCTGGCTGATCCACCGTCACCGCCGGCTGTGGGAGGCGCCCGACCATTTCGATCCGGATCGCTTCGCCCCTGAGCGCGCGGAGGGCCGGCACCGCTTCCAGTATCTGCCCTTCGGCGCGGGTCCGCGCACCTGTGTGGGGATGCGCTTCGCCATCGTCGAGGCGCTGGTGATCCTGGCGCACTGGCTCGCCGCCTATCGCTTCGCGCTTGATCCCGCCCACCCGGTCGAACCGGTCGGCACGGTGACGCTACGCCCCGCCAATGGCCTGATGCTGCGCGTGGAGACGGTGGGCTAGCGGCCGGGGCCATATACGAAGGTCAATGCCCTGGCTCCGCCGTCACCCCGGCCTTGTGCCGGGGTCCACGTGGCCAAATGTCGCAACCGTCGGGACTGAGCGTCCCGGTGGACCCCGGCACAAGGCCGGGGTGACAATGATTTCGACGGCGGCGTCGGTGAATCTCGATCGTCCCCCCTTACCCCGCCGCAATTGCCCGTGCCGCGGCCAGATCGCGCACGAACGCGGCATATTCCGCGTCCGCACGCGCGCGATCGTCAATGCGCAGCAGGAAGCTCGGGTGGATCGTGATGAAGCCCGCCATGCCGCTCGCCAGCACAATCTGGCGTCCGCGCTCGCGTCCGATCGTCACCGCCCTGCCGGTCAGCGATCGCGCGGCGCTCGCGCCCAGTGCAACGATCAGGCGGGGCTGGACCAGCGCGATTTCCTGGTCGATCCACCAGCGGCACGCCTCGATCTCGCCCGCATCGGGCTTGGCATGGATGCGCCGCTTGCCGCGCGGCTCGAACTTGAAGTGCTTGACGGCGTTGGTGACATAGGTCTCCGCCCGCTCGATCCCGGCCTCTGCCAGCGCGCGGTCGAGCATCTGGCCCGCCGGACCCACGAACGGCCGACCGGCCAGGTCCTCCTGATCGCCGGGCTGTTCACCGACCAGCATCAGGCGGGCATCGCGCGGCCCTTCGCCGAACACCATCTGGGTCGCCGGCTGCCACAGCGGACAGCGGCGGCACGCGTCGGCCTCGGCACGCAGCAGCGACCACGGATCGCCATTGCCGGGCGCATCGGCGGGGCGGGCGGTCGTCGCGTCTGGGGAAGCCTCGATCATGGCATGCTCACGCTGGCGGGCCTCGGCGATCAGCCCCTTCACCAACGCGGTTTCCGGCATATTGTGCCAGTATTTACGCGGCATCTCCTTCATCATCGCGCCGATCTTCACGCGCGCGGGGTTGAACGTCGCGGCATAATAGGTCTTCCACGCCGCCTCGACCGGATCGTCGTCGGGTGCATCGCCGCGCGTCGCGCCCGGCCCTTCGCGCAGCGCGCGCGTGTCCCAGTCGATCGTGATTTCCGGCGTCAGGATCGTCCATCGCATCGTGTTGAACCGATCGACGAAGAAGCGCGCATTGTGACGGACGATGTGATGTTCGGGCTCGAACCAAGCGACGTAGCGTTCACCCTGATCGTCGACGAGCTGGCGAAAGCGGACAAAGGCCCGCATCTTGTGAATGTCGCGCCTCACGCCCTGCGCCATGCGCTCCAGCGTGCGCAGCGCCGGGTCGGCCCGGTCCTCGATCAGGCCAGGCTGTTCGGACAAGCGGATCAGCATCGCATAGAGCAGCGCGAAGCGTTCGGGCGCGGCGTGCATGACGACCGAGCGCGCGAGATCAAGGAAGCGGCGCGACACGCGCAACGCATCCGGCGCGATGCGCGCCGCGGGCAGCGCGGCATCGGCGGCAAACAGGTCGCCTGCCGCGTCACCCACGCGCCATGCCACCTCGCCCGGCGCAACGCCGGCCAGGGCGAGCGTGCGCGCGGCATGGCGCCAGCCGTCGAAATCATCGGGTGCGTCAAGGGTGATCTGATGCACGGCGCGCGTCTTCAGGCGGCGAACAGCTCGAGCTGACGCGTCGCCGCAGGCGGCGTTCGCGGCTGCAACGCGCGGTCGGCCAGCGCGACCGGCCGCCAATCCTCCGCGATCAGAAACGGGCGGACGCGTGCGACCGACACGGTCAGGCGCGCGACATCGTCCAGCCGCAACCGCCGCCAGCGCCGCGCGGTCACGATCGCGTTCACCGCCTTCACCCCCAGCCCCGGCACGCGCAGCAGAGCCTCGCGCGGGGCGCGGTTGACATCGACCGGAAACCAGTCGCGAAACTTGAGCGCCCAGGCGAGCTTGGGATCGATATCGAGCGGCAGCATTCCGGTCGCCCCGTCCGCCGCATCGGCCACTTCGCGCGGCTGAAATCCATAGAAGCGCATCAGCCAGTCGGACTGATACAGCCGGTGCTCGCGCATCAGCGGCGGACGCTGGAGCGGCAGCACCGCGCTTGCATCCGGGATTGGGCTGAATGCCGAATAATAGACGCGACGCAACGCAAAGCGGTCGTACAGCGACGCGGCCTTGCCGACGATGTCGCGATCGGTCGCCGCATCCGCCCCGATGATCATCTGGGTCGACTGGCCACCCGGCGCGAAGCGGGGCGCATGCCGGTAGCGCTTGCGCGCGTCGCGATGGTCGACGATCGCGTCGCGCATGTCGTGCATCGCGCCCTCGATCCGCGTGACGGATTTTTCGGGCGCCAGCCGGGCGAGCCCGCCTGCCGTCGGCAGCTCGACGTTGATCGATACCCGGTCGGCATGCCGCCCCGCCGCAGCGACCAATTCAGGGTCGGCGTCCGGGATCGTCTTCAAATGGATATAGCCGCGGAAATCATGGTCCTCGCGCAGCGACCGCGCGACCTCTACCAGCTGCTCCATCGTGTAATCGGAGGTGCGGATGATGCCCGAGGACAGGAACAGCCCCTCGATATAATTGCGCTTGTAGAAATCGAGGGTCAGGTCGACGACCTCGCGCGCGGTGAAGCGGGCGCGCCGCACGTTCGAGCTTTTGCGATTGATGCAATAATGACAGTCGAAGATGCAGCTGTTGGTCAGCAGGATCTTGAGCAGGCTGATGCAGCGGCCGTCCGGCGCATAAGCGTGGCAGATGCCCATGCCTTCGGTCGAGCCCAGCCCCCTGCCCCCGCGCGAATTGCGCTTGGCCGTGCCGGAGGATGCGCAGGACGCATCATATTTGGCCGCGTCGGCCAGGATTTCGAGCTTCTGCCGGATGTCGAGCTGCGCCATGCGTTCCTTTTATGTTCGCATCGCGCGCCTGTCGAGCACGAAGCGATCAACCGAACAACCACTGACCGAGCAAACGGTTGAACGGAAAGGTGAAAAAACCGGCGATCAAGAGCGCGCCGGTTACCATCGAACGGACCGCGCGGCGGTGGCGCGCGACGCGGTGGGTACGCGCCGTCCACCAGATCAGCGGTGCCTGGATCAACGTCCAGGCCGACAGCGCGTGGATGAAGCTGAACCGCCCGTCATTAGCGTCGCGAATCCCGAAGCTGATCAGCGCCGTCGCGTTCAGCGCGACGACCCATATCCGCCCGAGCCAGCGATGCCGCTGGTCCCCGCGCCGGCCGAGCAGCATCAGCGGGGTCAGCCCCAGGGCGACCAGGATCGTCCCCAGATGCAGCCACACGAACGGCGGCACCCGGCCCCACTGGGTGGCACCGCGAGCGAGCGCGACCAGCACCGCCGCCAGCAGCACCAGCGCCGCGATCGCCAGAAATTTTTCGTAACCGTCTGCCGCCAGCGGCCGGGCGCGGTTCGCCCCGAACGGCTGTGCATTCGCCTGTGTCGCCATGATCGTCCCCCCGACGATGTTGCCCCGTGGCGAAGCCTATGCCGGGTGCAGGCGAAGCGCAATCACGGCAGCGGGATGTTCGATTCCGCCTTCTTGCGCGCGCGGCGCTCGGCGCGATAGGCATCGGCGCGCTCGCCATAGCATCCCGTCGCCCCGCCCAGCCCGACCGCCGAGCAGCTGCCGATGCCGGCCTCGGTCGCCTCGACGCCAGTTTCCTGCTGCTGCGCCCAGCTTTCGTTCTCCGGCGTCACCTCGAACTCGCGCAACTCCTTGGGGATGCGGAAACGCTCGGCCTCGTCGCGGCGGACGCAGACATAGATTTCCTGGCCCGCATCGTTCGTCGGGCACTTGTCATCGCCATAGATCACCAGCGTACCGCCGCGCACCTGCGCATGGGCCGGCGCGGCCAGCGGTGGCACCGCCATCATGCCGGCGAGGAGCAGCGAATTGACGATCAGCTTCATGGTCTACTCCTCGAACGCGCCGGCCAGTGTCCGACGATGTCAGATACGTTTGGATACCGCAATCGCGGCACGACATCCCGCCCGGATTACGGCGGACAGCACCGGATAGCCGGGGGTGCGTTCGGCGCCCGCCTGAAGCGCGGCCTCCTTGTGCTCCAGCTCCTCGTCGCGGAACGCCGCGACGGCGGCGGCGAGCTCGGGATCGGTATCGCCGATCTGGTCGAGCTGTTCGCGGTAATGCGCGTCGATCTCGGTCTCGACCGCGACCGTGCAGGCCATCGCGGCCTCCGGCCCGATCGCGGCGGTCACCACGCCCAGCGCATATCCCGCCACGTCCCACACCGGCTGCAACAGCGTCGGCCGCACGCCGCGCTCGGCGATCAGCCGGTCGAAAAAGGCGCGGTGACGCTCTTCCTGGCTTGCCATGCCGGCGATCTCGCGCGCGGCGGGGTGGCGTTCGCCCATCACCGCCAGCTGCCCGGCATAGATGCGGGTCGCGCCATATTCCCCCGCCTGGTTGACGCGGATCATCGCGGCGACATCGATACCGCGGTCGCCCGGCTTTGCGGCGTTCATCCCCGTCTCCTTTGTCGCAACAACATCCATATGGCGATCGCGCCGCCCAGCGAAAAGAGGGCGTTGAATCCCGCCAGCGAGATTCCGAAAAGCGTCCATTGCGGCGCGTCGCAACGCACCAGCGGCGCGTTGAGGATCGCGGTCAGCGTGTCCTGACCCGGCGTGAAGCTGGCCGTGCAGGCGGTGATCCCTTCCCACCAGTGATATTCGACCCCCGCGTGGAAAATGCCGATCGCACCGCTGATCGCGATCCCGACCGCCGCCAGCGCGACCAACGCCCGCCTGTTGACCCGGCCGGGAACGGCATAGGCCATCGCGGCGAGCACGATGGCGGCATAATGCGGCCAGCGTTGCCAATGGCACATCTCGCACGGATACAGGCCACCCAGATATTGCGAGCCGAGCGCGCCCGCCATCAGGGCAAGCGGCAACAGGAGCGCGAGCGTGCGCGCGGGGGCCAGACCGTCCGTCATTGCGTTGATCGCGCGGGGATCAGCGCGTCCCCGCCTTTGCCTTGGCCGCGGGCTTGGCCGCCGGCTTGACCGGGGCCTTGGCCGGCGCCGCGGCAAGCGCGGTCTTCGGGCCGAGCCGGCTCACCGACTGAAGCGCATAGTGCAGCTGGAAATCCTTGATGCCCTGCTTTTCGAGTTGATCGGGCGTCGCGCTGAACCGCGGATCGTCCTTGGCGTCTTCCTCCAGCACCTTGTTGTCGACCTTGGCCTCGTTGATCAGGTGACGGCGCAGGTCCGCCTCGCGGAACACCGGGCGCGACTTATAATCCGGATCGGACAGCTGCGGCACGACCAGATCGGGCTCGATTCCGCCCTCCTGCACCGACCGCCCCGACGGGGTGTAGTAGCGCGCGGTGGTGAGCCGCAGCGCGGTTTGCGGGCCCAGCTGCTGCAGCGTCTGGACCGACCCCTTGCCGAAGGTGCGCTCGCCCATCACGACGCCGCGGTGATGATCCTGGATCGCACCCGCGACGATTTCGGACGCCGAAGCGGTGCCCGCATCGACCAGCACGACCACCGGCAACCCGCCGGTCAGGTCGCCGGGCTCGGCATAGAAACGTTCGATGTCGTTCTTCTCGCGCCCGCGCTGCGACACGATCTCGCCATGATCCAGGAACGCGTCGGAAACCTCGATCGCCTGGCTCAGCAGCCCGCCGCCATTGTCGCGCAGGTCGATGACATAGCCGAGCGGCTTCCGGCCCAGCGACTTCTCGATCGCCAGGATCGCGGCGCGCGTATCGGCGCCCGTGGACGCGGAGAAAGTGTTGATGTTGATGACGCCGACATTGTCCTTCACTTCCCACTTCACGGGCTTCTGGACGATGATCTCGCGCACCATCGAGACTTCGATCGGCTTGTCCTGTCCGGCGCGGACCAGCGTCAGCGACACCTTCGTCCCGGGGGGGCCGCGCATCTCGCCGATCGCTGCGTCCAGCGTTTCGCCGAAGATCAGCTTGCCGTTGATGTGGGTGATGTAATCGCCCGCCTTCACGCCCGCGCGGAACGCCGGCGTGTCCTCGGTCGGCGAGATGACCTTTACCGCGCCGTCCTCCTGCGTGACCGTCAGCCCCAGCCCGCCATAATTGCCCT
The DNA here is from genome assembly GCF_001557005.1 of Sphingomonas sp. CCH15-F11. NCBI lineage: Bacteria > Pseudomonadati > Pseudomonadota > Alphaproteobacteria > Sphingomonadales > Sphingomonadaceae > Sphingomonas > Sphingomonas sp. CCH15-F11. Next base: position 9,336 of record NZ_LSKG01000006.1, read on the forward strand.
CGGTCTGGATGCGGAGATTCTCGAAATCGAGCGCATCGACATAGGAGCTGTGCGGATCCAGCGCAGCCAGCATCCCCTGGATCGCGCCCTTCATCAGCGTCTTGTCGTCGACCTTGTCGACATAGCTCGACTTGACGCGGCTATAGACGTCCATGAACGCGTCGAGCTCGCGGAAACTGTCGGTATCGACCTGCGCCATCGCGCTGGTCGCCACCGGAACCAGCGCGAGCGCGCCGACGATCGCGGTTGCCTGAAGAAGCGGGCGGAACATGGCGATGACTTTCAACCTGTTGGCGTGACGGCGCACGATAGCGCCATTCATCCCGCCTAGCAAAGGCGCGTGATGCTGAACACAGGCTGAAAACCGCGCCTCAACCGACCAGTGCCGCGACATCGACCGGCACGCCGTTGCGGCGCAGCTCCAGCATGATCCGGCCGTCGTCGCGCGCGCCCGCCCGGCCGACCGCCGCCCCCGCCCCGACATGATCGCCGCGCGCGACGTCGATCGCGTCCATTCCCGCGATCAGCGTCGTCCAGCCCGATCCGTGATCGAGGATGACGATGCGGCCATAGCTCCGGAACGGGCCGGCGAAGATCACCTGGCCGGCGGCGGGTGCGACGACGCCCGCACCCGGCGCAACCGCCAGCGTCAAACCGCGCGCGCGCACCCCGGCATCGGAGGCCGCACCCAGCCCGCCGACGACGCGGCCGACAACAGGCAAGCGATAGACGCCGCGTTCGACGGCGCCCGGATCGCCCTCCCCTGCCTGCCGCGGCCGGGGCAGCGGGCCCGCGAGCGCGCTCAGGTCGGCCGCGATCTCGCCCGCGGACCGGGTTTCGTCGATCGTTTCGACCAGCTCGCGTGCTTCCTCGGCCAGCGCAAGCGCGCGATCCGATTCGCGCAGCGCGCTTTGCGCCAGGCGGCGCGATCGCAGCCGCTGCTCGGCCTCCAGCGCGACCAGTTCCAGCCGCCGCGCGTCGAGCCGGTCGCGGCTGGCGGTCAGCGCCGCGACGGCGCGCCCGGCATCGCCGCGCAGCCGGCGCACCTGTTCGACCTCGCGACGGACATCGGCGCTGCGCGCGGCGATGACCGGGGTCACCGTGCCCAGCACCGCGCGGACATGGACGATGTCGCTCGTCGACCCCGGCTGCGCGATGCTGAGCACGCTGGGGCGGCTGGCGAGCGATTGCAGCGCGGCGACCAGCCGCACGATCACGCCCTGCCGATCCGCCAGCCGGTCGCGCGCATCCGCCAAAGCGCGTTCGACCAGCACGATCCGCGCGCGCCCGGCGGCGATGTCGGCCTGTGCAGCACGGATCCGCGCCTCGGTTGCGGCCTGGCGCGCGGCGGCGGCGCGGGCCCCGTCGCGGGCTGCGGCGGCCAACCGGTCGAGCTCGCGTGCGCGTGCATCGGCGGCGGCGGCTTGCGCCTTGGCGGTGCGCAGCCGGTCGCGCTGGGCATCGAGCGACGGCCCCGCCACCGGCGGCTGGGTCGCGAGCGCGAGACCCGCCGCGCCGGTCGCGGTGGCGGCGATGGCAAGGCAGGACAGGGCGACGAGGCGGCGCATCACGCGTCAGCCTTCGCGATGATAAGGGTGGTTGGCAAGGATGCTGACCGCGCGCCACAGTTGTTCGGCCAGCATCGCGCGCGCCATCAAATGCGGCCAGGTCAGGCGGCCGAAGGAGAGGAGCAGATCTGCGTCGGCCCGCGCGGCATCGTCGAAACCGTCGGCCGCGCCGAGCATGAACCGCGTTTCGCGCACACCCGCGTCGCGCCAGTCGCCCAATCGCTGCGCCAGGTCGCGCGAGGGCAGGTTCACGCCCTTTTCATCGAGCCGGACGAGGCGGCTGTTCGCCTCGCGCGGCGGCGGTCGCCCCCCGGTGTCGGGCAATTCGGTGACCCGCACGGGCCAGGTGACGCGCTTCAGATAGCGGTCGACCAGCTCGGCCTCCGGCCCGCGCCCGATGCGCCCGCGCGCGACGATGTGCAGCAGCACGGCGGGCAGTGCCGGGCGCGGGTCAGGCGGTGCCGGCGACCGGCGTCGTGTCCCCAAACGCCCACATCCGCTCGAGATTATAGAAGCTGCGCACTTCCGGGCGGAACAGATGGACGATGACGTCGCCCGCATCGATCAGCACCCAATCGGCGGTCGGCAGCCCTTCGACGCGGGCCGACCGGCCGAACTGCGCCTTGATCTTCTCGGCGAGCTTGGTCGCCATCGACGCGACCTGGCGCGTCGACTTGCCCGACGCGATCACCATGTAATCGGCGATGCTCGATTTGCCCGCGAGCGGGATCGACACGGTTTCGACCGCCTGGTCATCGTCGAGCGACGACATCACGAGTTGATGCAGCGCCGCGACCGGGTCGGGGTCGGACGAGGGGGACGCCTGAACGGGTATAGCCAAGGGAGCTCCTAGGGTTGGGATGATCGCGTGCCGGATGTTGGGGACGGCAAAAATTGCCGGTGCCAGGCGGGATCCGCGGCACGAAGCCGGGTCGCGGAAGTCGGATCAGGGCGGAAGCGCAACAGCACGAGTGCCGGCAATCTCCAACGCGTCCAATGCTTTGCCTGGCCTGCGGGCCGCACGGAGCGCCGCAGCCAACCCATCGCAACACCTGCATGGGCATCCGCATCATAGCCTGGCCGCGCGATTACCGCAATCGGAACCTGTCGCGCGATATCGCGCCAGCCCCGCCATTCGTGGAAATGGACCAGATTGTCCGCGCCCATCAGCCAGATGAAGCGATGGCGCGGGTAAAGTCCCGGCAGCTTGTCGAGCGTGTCGACGGTATAGCGGGTCTTCAGCCGCCGCTCGATCGCACTGACCCGGATCGGCGCGTGGCGCGCCATCCGCCGCGCCGACGCCAGCCGCGCCTCGAACGGCGCCATGTCGCTGACCCCCGATTTCAACGGATTGCCGGGCGAAACGAGCCACCACACCTCGTCCAGACCCAGCGCCCGCAGCGCGTGGAGCGACAGGTTGCGGTGGCCGCGATGCGCGGGATTGAACGACCCGCCCAGCAATCCGATGCGCTTCATCGCCCGCCGGGATGCCAGTGCGCGTGCGCGCGCGCAAGAAGAGGTGCATTACCAAGGAAAGGTGAACCGTCACCCCGGCCTTGCGCAGGGGTCCCGCTCCTCTTCTGCAAGCACGGAAAAGCGGGACCCCGGGTCAAGCCCGGGGTGACGACCGAATTGTCGACGACGCCCGCCTTACGCCCCATGCGGGGGCTGGGCGAGCATTTCGGCGCGGTAGCGGCCCTGCATGGTGAACATCCAGCCGGGATATTCGGGCGGCAGCGCGCTCACCGCGTCGAGCGCCGCCAGTTCGTCGCGCGTCAGCTCCAGCGTCGCGGCGGCCAGATTATCGTCAAGCTGGTCGACGCGCTTCGCCCCCATGATGACGGTGGTCACGACCGGCTGATGGAGCAGCCAGGCGAGCGCGACCTGCGCGATCGAGCGGCCATGCGCGTCGGCAATCGGCGCCATCGCCTCGACGACGCGGTCGGCCCGGGTCTTGTCGAGCGGAGGAAAATCGAAATTGACCCGCCGGCCCTCGGCTTCGGCCCCGCGATATTTGCCGGACAGATAGCCGCCCGACAACGGGCTCCACACCATCAGCCCGACTTGTTCCGAACGCAGCATCGGCACGATCTCGCGCTCCAGGTCGCGGCCGCCGATGGTGTAATAGGCCTGGAGCGTCTCGAAGCGGGCAAGGCCCTGCCGCTCGGAAATGCCCAGCGCCTTCATCACCTGCCACGCCGCCCAGTTGGAGACGCCGATATAGCGGACATGCCCGTGCTGGACGAGCGTATCGAGCGCGCGCAGCTGCTCTTCGATCGGGGTGACCGGGTCCCAGCCGTGAATCTGGTACAGGTCGATATAGTCGGTATCGAGCCGCTTCAGGCTCTGCTTGACCTGTTCCATGATGTGCGCGCGCGACGCGCCGCGGCCGTTGGGGCCATCGCCCATCTGGCCGAACACCTTGGTCGCCAGGACGACCTCGTCGCGCTTCAGGCCAAGGTTGCGGATTGCGCGGCCGGTGATCTCTTCCGACACACCCGCCGAATAGACATTGGCGGTGTCGATGAAATTCACCCCGGCATCGACCGCCCGTCGCACCAGCGCGTCGGCGTCATCCTGCTGGAGATTGCCGATCGGCTCCCAGAAACCGCCCCCGCCAAAGGTCATGGTGCCAAGGCAGAGTTCGGAAACGAACAGGCCGGTATTGCCGAGACGATTGTAGCGCATGGGTGATGCTCCCGCGAAAAGAGGTCCAGGAATCAAGATTCGAGCTGGAGGAACGGGCCGGGCGGCCCGACCAAAAGATGGGGATCGCGGCGGCCGCTCGCAAGGCGGCGTACCTGATCAGGCGCGCACTTGGCCGCTGCCGATCACCAGCCATTTGTAAGTCGTCAGCCCCTCGAGCGCGACGGGTCCGCGCGCGTGCAGCCGCCCGGTTGAAATGCCGATTTCCGCGCCGAGCCCGAACTCGCCGCCATCGGCAAACTGGGTGGAGGCGTTCCACATCACGATCGCCGAATCGACCCCGGCCAGGAAGCGGCGGGCGGTGGCTTCATCGGCGGTGATGATCGCGTCGGTGTGGTGCGACCCGTGCCGGGCGATATGCGCCATCGCGCCGTCGACGCCATCGACGAAGCGTGCCGACAGGATCGCGTCGAGATATTCGGTGTCCCAGTCCGCATCCCCGGCAGGCCGCGCACGCGGCTCGAGCGCGCAGACCGCACTGTCGCCGCGCAGCTCGCAGCCGCTGGCGACGATGGCGGCAAGCAGCGGCGCAGGTGCCGGATAGGCGCGGTCGATCAGCAGCGTCTCGGTCGCGCCGCAAATGCCGGTGCGGCGCATCTTGGCGTTGACGACGATCCGCTCGGCCATCGCAGGGTCGGCGGCGGCATCGACATAGCTGTGGTTGATGCCGTCCAGGTGCGCGAGCACCGGCACGCGCGCCTCCGCCTGGACGCGCGCGACCAGCGACTTGCCGCCGCGCGGGACGATCATGTCGATCCGCCCGGCCGCGCGCAGCATCGCGCCCACCGCGGCGCGATCGGTGGTCGGCACGAGCTGGACCGCGTCGACGGGCAGCCCCGCGCTGGCCAGTCCCTCAACCAGCGCGGCGTGGATGGCACGGTTGCTGTCGCGGGCCTCCGATCCGCCGCGCAGGATCGCGGCGTTGCCCGACATGACGCACAGCGCACCCGCATCCGCGGTCACATTCGGCCGGCTTTCGAAGACGATGCCAATGACGCCGATCGGCACGCGCACGCGCCGAAGCTGCAGGCCGGTGGGCGCGGTGCGCGAATCGATCGTCTCACCAACGGGATCGGCGAGGCCGGCGACCACTGCGACCGCATCCGCCATCGCGGCAACCCGCGCGGAATCGAGCCGCAACCGGTCGAGCATCGCACCCGACAATCCCGCCACGGCACCCCGCGCCATGTCCTCGCTGTTCGCGGCGACGATCGCATCCGACGCCGCGCGGATCGCGTCAGCACCCGCGCGCAGCCCGGCGGCCTTGGCGTCGGTCGCCATGCCCGCAAGCGCGAGCGACGCGGCGCGTGCCCGTGCCGCCATGTCGTCGATCAGTGCATCCACATCCATTGGGCGCAATCCCGTTCCATTCGACACTCGCATCGCGCGGATGGCGATGATAGTCCAGCGTCATGGGGGATTTGGAAGCAGCGGCCGACATCGCCACCGGCGGCCTGATCGGCCATACGATCGAGCCGCGCGCGGGCGACGCCACAAGTGCGCATGCGGGCGCGCACGGGGCCTGCCTCAATTGCGGCACCGCGCTGACCGGTGCCTTCTGTCACGCCTGTGGACAGCAGGCGCACGTCCACCGCACGCTGGGTGCGATCTGGCATGACATCCTGCACGGCGTGCTGCATTTCGACGGCAAATTATGGCGCACGCTGCCGATGCTGGCCTGGCGACCGGGCGAGCTGACCCGGCGTTACATCGCCGGCGAGCGCGCGCGCTTCGTGTCGCCGATGGCGCTCTTCCTGTTCTCGGTATTCACGATGTTCGCGGTGTTCTCGATCGTCGGCCTGTCGCCGCCGACCGACATTTCGTCCGACACCGCCATCCGCGCGGGTATCGAGGAAACGCGCAAGCGGATCGCGGACAATCGCCGCGAGGCGATCGAGGATCGCGACAAGCTGGGCGCGGCCGACCCGAAGCGCGCCGAACTCACCAAACAGATCGCGGACTATGAGCGCGACTATCGCGAGCTTGGCCGGATGCTGCCGGTCATCGACGCACGCGGCAGCGGCAACCGGATCATCGGCGGGATCGAGACCGGGTGGAAGCGGCTCGACAAGGGGATCGAAAAAGCGAACAAGAACCCGGGCCTCGCGCTCTACAAGCTGCAGTCGAACGGCTACAAGTTTTCCTGGTTGCTGATCCCGCTGTCGCTGCCGTTCGTCTGGATCATGTTTGCATGGCGGCGGCAATATCATGGCTATGACCATGCCGTGTTCGTCACTTATTCGATCGCGGCGATGTCGATCCTGTTCACGATCCTGTCGGTCGCCGCGACGATCGGGCTCGGCGATGGGTGGATCTTCGCGATCGCGACCTTCGTCCCGATCCTCCACATGTATCGCCAGCTTCGCGGCGCCTATCCCTCGACGCGGTTCCGGACGATCGTGCGCACCCTGTTCCTCAGCCTGATGATCGTTTCCTTCATCTTCCCGCTATTCCTCGTGGCGCTCCTGGGGCTGGGGTTGCTCGGCTGAGCGCGACGGGTCCGGCGCGTCACTTGGCCGAAGCTACTTGGCCGGGCAGGGGAAGCGCTTTTTCATCATCGCATAGAACGCGGCCTTGACGCTGGTGGTGCGTGCGGTCGCGGCGGGGATCGCCTCGAACTCGGCGATCAGGTCACGCGCGTTGACATTGGCCTTGCCCGCCGGGGGCGGACAACTACGCGCCTGACGGCCCGCCGCCTTGTCGCGCGCCAGGTCGGCACGATAGTCGGCACCCGCTGCCACAACCTCGTCCCTCAGCAGCTTGATGTCGGGCGACCCCATCGCCAGCAGGCCCTTGGCGCGCAACGCCCGCGACTTTGTCAGAAACTGCTCGACCGTCATCGCCTGGGCCGCAACCGGCATCGACAACGATCCGCAGATCAGGATCGCGAGGGACCGGCGCAAACGCAATTTGCCCATGATGAAGCTCCGTTTCGCAAGGCCCGGCGCAAGCCGGGATCGCGGAGGTGGTTGCGAGGTCAGCAGGGGTAGCGGATCGCCATCAGGCGGAACAGGCCGTCCTGGACCGGAATCCGCCGCGCCTCCTCGGGCAGCGTCTCGATCAGCGGGATCAGCTCGCGCGACGTCAGCGTCACCTGGCCCTTGGGCGGCGGGCAGCTGTGGCGCGGCTGGCCCGGGGCCGGCCCGGCGTCGATCATCGCGCGATAGGCCGCACCCGCCGCCCCCAGCTCGCGGTTGAGCAGGTCGACATCGGCCGGGTCGGGCGTACCCGGCGCTTCGACGCGTTTGAGCACCGGCAGCAGGCCGTCGAGCGTCAACGACTGGGCCAGGACGGGCACCGGCGATGCCAGCAGGGCAAGAAAAAGCCCTCCCACGGCGAGTACCGCGGGAGGGCGATTGTCGGTCACGGCCACCACCGGTGGGGTCACGCGCCCTGCGGGGCCGGATTGCCGAACGGCCCCTTGGGACGCCGCGTCTTGGGGATCGACGTGCCGGCTACGCCCGTCGGCGTCGCCACCGCGCCGGTATCCGGACGACCGATATCGTCACCGGCGACCAGCCGCTTGATCTCGTCGCCCGACAGCGTTTCATATTCTAGCAGCGCGCCGGCCAGCGTGTGGAGCTGATCGACATGATCGGTCAGCAGCTGCTTGGCCTTGTCATAGCCCTGCTCGACGATACGCTTGATCTCTGCATCGATGGCGAGCGCGGTTTCGTTCGACATCGACGCATTCTGGTTGCGCGAATAGCCGAGGAACACTTCCTCCTCGCCCTCCGAATACATCAGCGGGCCGAGCTTGTCGGACATCCCCCAGCGCGTCACCATGTCGCGCGCCAGCTTGGTCGCATACTGGATATCTCCGCTCGCGCCCGACGACACCTTGTCATAACCGAAGATGATCTCCTCGGCGACGCGGCCGCCCATCGACACCGCCAGGTTCGCGTACATCTTGTCGCGATGATAGCTGTAGCTGTCCCGCTCGGGCAGGCGCATCACCATGCCCAGCGCGCGGCCGCGCGGGATGATCGTCGCCTTGTGGATCGGGTCGGACGCCGGCTCATGCAGTGCGACGATCGCGTGGCCCGCCTCGTGATAGGCGGTCATGCGCTTCTCGTCCTCGGTCATCACCATGGAGCGGCGTTCCGCGCCCATCATGACCTTGTCCTTGGCTTCCTCGAATTCCTGCATCGCGACCAGGCGCTTGCCCTTGCGGGCGGCCATCAGCGCGGCCTCGTTGACGAGGTTCGCAAGATCGGCACCCGAAAAGCCCGGCGTGCCGCGCGCGATGGTGCGCGCCTCGACATCGGGGGCCAGCGGCACCTTCTTCATGTGAACCTGCAGGATCTTCACGCGTCCGTCGATGTCGGGACGCGGCACGACGACCTGCCGATCGAAACGGCCCGGACGCAGCAGCGCAGGATCGAGCACGTCGGGGCGATTGGTCGCGGCGATGATGATGATGCCTTCGTTCGCCTCGAACCCGTCCATCTCGACGAGCAGCTGGTTGAGCGTCTGTTCGCGCTCGTCATTGCCGTTGCCCAGGCCCGCGCCGCGATGGCGGCCGACCGCGTCGATTTCGTCGATGAAGACGATGCACGGCGCGGACTTCTTGGCCTGCTCGAACATGTCGCGGACGCGAGACGCACCGACGCCGACGAACATCTCGACAAAGTCCGAGCCCGAGATGGTGAAGAACGGCACGCCCGCCTCGCCCGCGATTGCGCGGGCGAGCAGGGTCTTGCCGGTGCCGGGCGAACCGACGAGCAGCGCGCCCTTGGGGATCTTGCCGCCCAGCCGGGCGAACTTGGTCGGATCCTTCAGGAACTCGACGATTTCCTGCAGCTCCTCGCGCGCTTCGTCGATGCCGGCCACGTCGTCAAAGGTGACCTTGCCCTCCTTTTGCGTCAGCAGCCGCGCGCGCGACTTGCCGAAGCCCATCGCGCCCGAGCCCGAATTCTTCTGCATCTGGCGGATCACGAAGAAGGCGATGCCGAGCAGCAGCAGGAACGGCAGCGAGTTATACAGCAGTACCATCCAGATCGACGTGCTCTCCCGGGGCTGACCGTTGATCACGACCCCGGCCTCGCGCAGCCGGTTTGTCAGCTGCGGGTCCTGGATTGCGACGGTGCGGAACCGCTGGTCGTTCGAGAAGCTGCCGGTGATCACGTCAGGCGACACGTTGACCGACTTGACCTGTCCTTCCTCGATCCGGTCGAGGAAGGTCGAATAGGGGATCGATTCGCCCGAACCCTGCGAGCTGCGCGTGTCGAGCAGCGACACGAACAGCGCGAGCGCGAGCAGAACGCCGACCCAGATCAGCAGGCTCTTCATCCAGGGATTGGTGCCGTTGTCGGGCTGCTTGTCGTTGTCATTCATGGGGCGCGATACCTTTCAGTCCCCCAAGATAAGCGCGCGCGGGTTAATGGCAATGGAACAAAGCCGATCAGCCTGATCGACGCGACGGTTCTGTCCGAAATTGCCAGATCGCGCCGCGCGGCGTCACCAGAACCCCGCCCTGATTGGCCGGCGCGCCCGACTCGACCATGTCGAGCAGCGATTCGATGCGAGTCGCGGTGTCGAATTCCGGGCCTTCCACGCCCGCACGTTCGCGCACCGCCAAAATCGCACGCCGGACGAGGCGGCGGCGCAGTTCGCGCGGCAGGCCCGTCAGGTCGAGCGCACAGTCGGCTGCGTCGCCCCCCGCACGCTGCCGGTCGGCCCACAGCCAGTCGGTGATCGCGGCCAGTTCGTCATCGACCTCGGCCAGTGCCCGCGCGCTGCGCGCCAGGCGGTCGGGGTCGAGCCACGCCTCGCGGACCAGCAGCGCGCGCACCCGCGCCCGCTCGAACCGTTGATCGGCGTTGCTGGGGTCGTCGACAAAGGGAATGGCGGCGGCCTCGACCAGCGCGCGCAGCGCCTGTCGCCGCCAGCCCAGCAGCGGACGGAGGACCGCGACCTCGCCCGGCACATGGCGTGCCGCCGGAATGCCGCGCAGCCCCGGCAGGCCGGTACCGCGCGCCAGTCGCATCAGCAGCGTTTCGGCCTGGTCGTCGGCGTGATGCGCGGTCAGCAAGACAATGACACTCTCCGCGTGCGCCCAATCGCCCAGCAGTCGATAGCGCAGCGCGCGCGCCGCCGCTTGCGCGCTGCCGGCGTCGGGCGCGTCCCGCGGCGTGAGAATCGCGTGGGGCACGTCATGCGCGGTGCACCAGTCGGCGACCATCCGCGCTTCGTCCGCGGCGGCGGCGCGCAGCCGGTGGTCGACGGTGGCGGCACGGACCTGCCCCGGCCACGCCGCGACTGCCAGCGCCAGCATCGCCATGCTGTCCGCGCCGCCCGACACCGCCAGCCCGATCCGGTCGCCGGCCATGAAGTCGCGGCCAAACAGCGCGGTCACGTCGCCCCGGAACCGCTCGACCGCCTGCGGATCGAGCGCCGCGGTCACGCGCTCACTTGCACTTGGCGGCCGCCTTGCCGCGATCGACCTCGGCCTGCTGCTCCAAGCTGATCTTGCCCGGATATTCGCTCTCGAGCGCGGTATAGACCTTGCAGATCTCCGCGGGTGCAGCCTTCAGCGATTGCAGCGCCTTGCTGAGGTAGAACAGGCTGTCGGCGGCGCGGTCGCCGGTCGGCAGCTTAACGTAATTGTCGTAGAACGCCTTGGCGGCATCCTGCGGCTTGCCGCCGTCGAGATAGGCGCGGCCGAGCAGGTTGCGGGCATAGCTGGCGCGGCGATGGTCGGGATGGGCCGCGACGGCCTTTTTCAGCTGCGTCTGGGCGGCCGGATACTGTTTCGCCGCCCACAGGCGATAGCCGTAGATATAGTCGTCCTCGCCCGCGTCGCCGGTGTCGGGCTTCTCGACTGCGGAGGCCGCCGCCGTGCCGGTTGCGGCGGCGGGCGCGGCCGCGCCCACCGTCGGCACGATCGCGGGCGCGTCCACCGGGACGGCGGCGCGTTCGAGCGCGGTCAGGCGCGCGTCCGTCGCCTTCTTATAGGCGTTGAACTGCTCCTCGATCTGGCGCAGCCGGAACTGGGTTTGTTCGATCTGGCCGGTCAGCGTGGTGAACTGACCTTCCAGCGCATCGACGCGCGCCTCGAGATTGGCGATCGGGCTGGCGATCGGCGCGCCCGGCGGTGCGGTCGTGGTCTGTGGCGCGGTGATCTGCGGCTCGACGGTCGGCGCGGCACCATTGGGGAATACCTTGCGCTGGACTGCGCGCATCTCGCGCTCCAGCCGGTCGACCCGGGGTTCGAGACCGGACTGGGCAGCCGCCGGCGGGGCGACGCCGATGGCGAGCAGGAGCAACGCGGCACGGGCGGGGATCGAAATCATCATGGCACCGGTCATAGCCAGAAGCGCGGGCGGCTGAACAGGGGGGATCGATCCGCCCGACGTCATGCCGTCGCGCGCTCGGCCAGCACCCGCTCCCATGCCAGCGCATCGCGCACGATCCGGTCGAGATCGTCATGGCGCGGCCGCCACGGCAACGCCGCCAGGATCGCCCGGTTGTCGGCGACCAGCGCCGGCGGGTCGCCAGCACGCCGCCCCTCCAGCCGCCGCTCGATCTTCACATTGGTGACGCGGTCGACCGCGTCCAGCACCTCGAGCACCGAATAGCCGCGCCCATAGCCGCAATTGAGCGTGTGGCTGGCCGCAGGATCGCCGATCAGCAGGTCGAGCGCATCGACATGCGCCGCCGCCAGGTCGCTGACATGGATATAGTCGCGCACCCCGGTGCCGTCGGGCGTTTCGAAGTCGGTCCCGAACACGCCGACATGGCCGCGCTTGCCCGTCGCGGCCTCGACCGCGACCTTGATGAGGTGGGTGGCCCCCGCGGTCGACTGGCCCGATCGCCCCTGGGGGTCGGCACCCGCCACGTTGAAATAGCGCAGCGCGCAATAGTTGATCGGATGGGCCGCCGCGACGTCGTTCAGCATGATCTCCGTCATCAGCTTCGACATGCCATAGGGATTGATCGGTGCCTTGGGCGCTTCCTCGCGCACCGGCACGACCTCTGGAATGCCATAGGTCGCCGCGGTCGACGAGAAGATGAAGTGGCGCACCCCGCACGCGACCGCACTTTCGATCAGCGAACGGCTCGCGGCGGTGTTGTTGCGGTAGTATTTGAGCGGATCGCTGACCGATTCGGGCACGACGACCGATCCGGCGAAGTGCATGATCGCGGTGATCGCATGTTCCCGAAGCGTCGCGCGCACCAGCGCCTCGTCCTCGATCGCGCCCTGCACCAGCGTCGCGCGTGGATCGACCGCCCAGGCAAAACCCGTGACGAGATTGTCGATCACCACCACCCGCCAGCCCGCATCGCAAAGCGCCAGCACCGCGTGGCTGCCGATATAGCCCGCGCCGCCCGTCACCAGCACCGCCCCGTCGCGCATCATCGCTCCTTCATTTCCGAATCCAGCCCAGTCCGATGATCCGGCCCTAGAGCGGAACGCCGCCGGATTGAAGCGGATCGCGGGGACTTTGGGGTTTTGCGGGAGCATTTTCCGGCCCCCGCATGAACCAGTTTCCTGCCCGCGCGCCCCGCGTATGGATTCGATGCCCGGACGATCCCGCTTTTCGGTGCCCCCGCCCGTTCCTATCTGAGAGGCCGAAGCGAAGGAGATTTCGACATGGCGACTGAATATGCCACTTTGGCCGGCGGCTGTTTCTGGTGCACCGAGGCGGTGTTCAAGGACGTGATCGGCGTGACGTCGGTGGAAAGCGGCTATATCGGCGGCCATGTCGCCAACCCGACCTATCGCCAGGTGTGCGGCGGCGATACCGGCCATGCCGAAGCGATCCGCGTCGGCTTCGATCCGGAACAGGTCAGCTACGCCGACCTGCTCGACATGTTCTTCGCCACGCACGACCCGACCCAGCTGAACCGCCAGGGCAACGACGTCGGCACGCAATATCGTTCCGCGATCTTTCCGCATTCGGCCGAGCAGGCCGATGCGGCGCGCGAAGCGATCGTGCGCAACGCGTCCGAATGGCCGGCGCCGATCGTCACCACGATCGAACCGCTGGGCGAATGGTATCCGGCGGAGGATTATCACCAGGAATATTGGCAGGGCGAAGGCCAGCGGAATCCTTACTGCCTGGCGGTAATTCCCCCCAAGCTCAAGAAGTTGCGCAAGAGCTTCGCCGACCGGGTGAAGGCTTCCGCGACCATCTGAGCGGAACCGCGCGGCCGGGTAAAGGGTTCACCGTCGTCCGCCACGCATCCTCGCGTGGGCGGCCGATGGAGAAACAAGATGCGCAAGCAACTGGCGGCCGTCATCGCCGCGACCCTGATCCTGCCGCTGGCTGCCTGTGGCGGCGATGGCGACGATGCGCTGGCCGAGCGCGCCGAGGAAGCGGCGGAGGCCAATGCCGAAGCGATGGAAGCCGCCGGTGCCAACGAAACGGTGACCGACCGGATCGAAGACGCGGGCGAAGCACGCGCCGACGCGATCGATGATGCCGACCCGGATGTCGACGAGATGACCAGCGATCAGCAGAACGCAATGGTCAGCGGCAACGCCATGTAAAAGCTGAAATGGCCGGCTCAGCGCGCTGCGGCGCGCGCGAGCCGGTCGTTGATCGCCTCGCCGATCCCGTGCGCCGGCACCGGCGCGACCGCAATCGCGCGGGCGTCGCTCGCATCCGCGCGGTGCAGGGCGTCAAACAGCCTCGCCGCCGCCTCGATCAGATCGCCCGACGCCGACAGGCTATCGTCGCCGGCAACCTCGCCGAAGCCGATCAGCCACTCGCCCGCGCGCGGCGCTGTCGCGTTCAGGCGCAGCGGCTTGGCCGGAGCGTAATGGCTGGCCAGCTGCCCCGGCGCACTGATCGCGGCATCCCCCGCCGCGCGCGCATAGCCCAGCGCCTCGCTCGAGATCGGGCCCGGCCGCAGCACCTGTCGTCGCGCCGGATCGACGATGGTGGATTCAAGTCCGCCCGGCGTCGCGCCGTCGTCCAGGATCAGCGGAATGCGTCCGCCCAGGCTGGCGGCGACATGCTCGGCGCGCGTCGGGCTGATCGTACCGCTGGCATTGGCCGACGGCGCAGCCAGCGGACGTCCGGCGGCGGCTAGCAGCGCGCGCATCGCCCGGTGCGCCGGGCTGCGGATCGCGACCGTGCCGAGACCGGCCGTCACCAGCGCGGCGACCGGCGCGTCGGTCGCCAGCGGCAGCACCAGGGTCAGTGGGCCCGGCCAGTATCGCTCGACCAGAGCCAGCGCCTCGTGATCGAAACGCGCAATTCCCTTTGCCTGATCAAGGTCGAGAACATGCACGATCAACGGATTGAAACTGGGTCGCCCCTTGGCGGCATAGATGCCCGCCACCGCGTGCGAATCGGTCGCGTCTGCGGCCAGACCATAGACAGTCTCGGTCGGCACCGCGACGCAGCCGCCGTCGGCGATCCCCCGTGCGGCGGTATCGATCGCCGCCGCGCCGTAGGGTAAGATGCGGGTCGCGAAACTGGGATTTGGCGCGCTCACCCGAGCGGCCTATAGCTGCGCCGAAGCCGCGACAAGAGAGGACCGATGACTTTCACCCCCGCCACCATCGAACAACGTTTCGTCCTGGATACCGTCGTCCGCATCGACGAATTGGCCGCCAGCGACCGCTTCGGCGCCGCCAGCCCTGACCTGGTCGACGCCGTGCTCGAAGGGGTCGGCCAGTTCGCGGCCGGGGAATGGGAGCCGCTCGACCGGGTCGGCGACACCGTGGGGGCAAAATGGACCGATCAGGGCGTGGTCATGCCCGCAGGCTTCCGTGCCGCGTACCAGGCCTATGTCGAGGGCGGCTGGGGCACGATCGGCTCGCCCGAGGCGTTCGGCGGCCAGGGCCTGCCCTTCGCATTGTCGACCGCGGTGCTGGAGACGCTGGGCACCGCCAATATGAGCTTCGCGCTGTGCCCGACGCTGACCGTCGGCGCGATCGAGGCGCTGGCGCATCACGGTTCGCCCGAGCAGCAGGCGCTCTATCTGCCCAAGCTCGCGACCGGCGAATGGACCGGGACGATGAACCTGACCGAACCGCAGGCGGGATCCGACGTCGGCGCGCTGCGATCGAAGGCGGAACCGCGCGACGACGGGACCTTCCGGATCACGGGCACGAAGATCTACATCAGCTTCGGCGACCATGACCTTGCCGACAACATCGTCCACCTGGTGCTCGCGCGCACCCCGGATGCGCCGCCGGGCACCAAGGGGCTGAGCCTGTTCCTGGTGCCCAAATATCGCCTCAACCCCGACGGCACGCCGGGCGCGTTCAACGATGTCCGCGTCGTGTCGATCGAGCACAAGATGGGGCTGCACGCCTCGCCCACCTGCGTCCTGTCGTTTGGCGACAATGGCGATTGCGTCGGCGAGCTGATCGGGGCCGAAGGCGGCGGCATGCGCGCGATGTTCACGATGATGAACAATGCGCGGCTGAACGTGGGTTTGCAGGGCGTCCAGGTCGCCGAGCGCGCGACGCAGAAAGCGGTGCACTACGCCCGCGACCGCATCCAGTCGGCGCGCGCCAACGGATCGAGCCGCGAGCCGGTGGCGATCATCGAGCATCCCGATGTCCGCCGCATGCTGATGCGGATGAAGGCGCAGACCCAGGCCGCCCGCGCGCTCGTCTATCTGGCGGCCGGCCAGGTCGACCGCGCGACGCTGGGCGACCGCGAGGCGCAGGCGATGCTCGACCTGCTCACCCCGCTCGCCAAGGCGCACGGCACCGACATCGGCAACGAGGTCGCAAGCCTGGGCATCCAGGTGCATGGCGGCATGGGCTATGTCGAGGAAACCGGCGCCGCCCAGCCGTTCCGCGATGCGCGTATCACGCCGATCTATGAAGGCACCAACGGCATCCAGGCCGCCGATCTGGTCGGCCGCAAGCTGAGCATGGACAATGGCGGCGTGTTCGAGCGCCTCATTCGCCAGATGCTCGACGAGGCCCGGGACGCGACGCTGCGCGACGTCATCCAGCTGGCGGGCGAAACCGGCCGCGCGCTGCTCGCCTCCGACGTCGATGACCGGTTGGCGGCGAGCTATCCGTTCCTGACGATGACGTCGATCGCGGTGTGCGGCTGGCTGATGGAAAAGCAGGCGCGCGCGGTCGAGAGCTTCAGCGGCGACCCGCAGTTCAAGGCGATGAAGCAGGCGGCGTGCCGCTTCTATGTCGAGCAGGTGGTGCCCGAAGCCTTCGGCCTCGCCCGCGCCGCGCGGGCGCCCGCGGCGGTGCTTTATTCGGTGCCGGCGGAAGCGTTTGCCGCCTGAGGCGGATCCGACAGGAGACGGGCGCATGACGAACCCATGGTTTCAGCTCGTGATCGCGGGGCTGCTGGAAGTCGCGTGGGCGATCGGGATGAAGCAGTCGGCGGGGTTCACCCGGCTGTGGCCGTCGGTGTTCACGATCGTGGCGATGATCGCCAGTTTCAGCCTGCTTGCCAATGCGATGCGGGCGCTGCCCGTCGGCACGGCCTATGGGGTGTGGACCGGGATCGGCGCGGTGGGCGCGGCGATCCTGGGAATCGTGTGGCTGGGGGAAAGCGCGTCGCTGCCGCGACTGGGCGGCATCGCGCTGATCATCGGCGGGATCGTGACGCTCAAGCTGACAGCCTGACGCGCGTGTCGTTCAGGCGGCGAGCGGTGCAGGCTGCGGCAGGTTGATCCGGATCAGCCCCGCCCCCCGCATGCCGCCATCGTTCAGCGGGATCGCGGTGGCGCAGAAGGCGCATTCCGCGGTGACGCGCCCGACCAGCCAGTGCGTCCGCCCGCAGCCCGGGCAATGATTGGCCTCGTTGGCATGATAGGCCACGCGATACCCGGCGCGGCCGGGCACGACCTTCGTGAATTCGTGCATGACGGCGACTCCTTACGATCGGATTCCATCCGACCAATCGGCAACGATGCGACGGAGCGAATGGTTCCGTCGGCGCGCCGAACATGCCGCCCGCCAGGCCGGCGCGAAAACGCGGATCAGACGGTGGCGTTGCCGACCAGTTGCCCGGCATCGAGCCCGAGCAGGCGGATCTGGTCGCGGATTCGCGGCCACCGCGATTCGAGGAAATATTTGCGCTCGGCCGCACGCAGGCGTTCCACCGCCCCGTCGAGCACGAACATGCCGACTCCCCGCCGCACCTCGACATAGCCTTCGTCCTGGAACCGCTGATAGGCCTTCGCCACGGTCAGCGGGTTGGCGCCGTGCTCGGCCGCCAGCGCGCGCACCGACGGAAGCTGGTCGCCGGCCCCGAACTCGCCGCGCAGGATCGCGGCGACGATGGTCGAGCGCAGCCGCAGATAGACTGGGCTCTCGTCGTCCTCATAAGCTGTCATGCTGCCTTAATACACTATTTGGCTCTCGGGTCCAGTGGTCATCCCGTCCAAACGCTGAGCAGCTGGTCGATATCGGGGCGCGGCCGCTCCTCGAGCGCGGCGCGCGGCGTGCCGATGAAAACGAAACCGGCGATGCGTTCGCCCGCCCCGCCGAACGCATCGCGCACCCGGTCGGAATAGGCCGCCCAGCCGGTGACCCAGCCGCCCGCAAACCCCAGCGCATGGGCGGCGTGGAGCAGGTTCATCGCCGCAGCGCCCACCGACAGCTCCTGCTCCCACACGGGAATATGGCTCTCGGCTCGCGGGCGCGAGACGACCACGACCAGTGCCGGCGCCTGGCGGGCAAAGGCGTCGACCGCCTCCAGCTCGACGCGCCCGGCGTCGGGCTTGTCGACCAGATATGCGTCGCGCAGCAGCGCGGCAAAGGCATCGCGTGCGCCGGTCGGCACCGCAACGAAGCGCCAGGGGCCAAGCTTGCCATGATCGGGCACCCGCGCCGCCATGGTCACGATATCGCGCAGTTGCGCCGCATCGGGCCCGGGTTCGATCAGGTCGCGCGGCCGCCCGGAGCGACGCGTGCGCAGATGTGTCAGCAGCGAGGAGGTGTCGTTGAGGATCATGCCGCCCCCTTATCGCGCGAAGGCAGATATTTACACCCGGACATTTGCCGCTAGGTTCCGCCGCAACCAAAATGGCGGCACGCGCCGCCGCGACAGTTCAGGGAGCCCAGGATAGATGGTCGACGCACCGACCGCGGATAACCCGCGCGAGCCGGATATTACCCATACCAATCCGGCCACCGGCGAAACCTGGTTCGGCCATCCGCGGCAGCTGGCCCGGCTGTTCACCACCGAAATGTGGGAACGCTTCGGCTATTACGGCATGCGGGCGCTGCTCACCCTCTATCTGACCCAGCATTTTCTGTTCGGCGATCGCCAGGCGACGGGCCTGTACGGTGGCTATACCGCACTCGTCTATCTGACGCCGCTGGTCGGCGGCTATCTGGCCGACCAGTATCTGGGATCTAAGCGCGCGGTGAAGTTCGGCGCGGTGCTGATGGCGCTGGGCTATCTGACCCTCTGTTTCGGCGGCGAGACCGCCAAGCCCTTCGCCACCATCGACGGCCAGCGCTACGAGGTGACGATCGAGCGCGACGCGACGACGGGTGCCGAAACGCGCTATGTCGTCGACGGCGCGAACAAGCTGGCGATCAAGGGCAATGACGACGGTACCGTCGCGCTGCTCGGCGCCGACGGCACCGCCACCCGCACGGTCGCCGCCGGCGGCTTTTCGTCCGACGGCGAACGCAGCCCGTTCCACGTCACCTTGATGCTGGTGGCGCTGTGCATGGTCTCGGTCGGCAACGGGTTCTTCAAGCCCAACATCTCGACGATGGTCGGCGAGCTGTATGAACAGGGCGATCGCCGCCGCGATGCGGGCTTCACCATCTTCTACATGGGCATCAATCTGGGTTCGCTCGGATCGCAGATCCTGTGCCCGTGGCTCGCGGTGGCGGTCGGCTGGTGGGCGGGCTTCGGTCTCGCTGCCTTCGGCATGATGCTGTCATGGCTGCTGATCCAGTTCGACGGCGGCAAGCTCAACGGCTATGGCGAGCCGCCCGCTGACCAGCCCGCCAACCGGGCGATCGGCATCTTTGCGCTGGCGACGATCGGGGTGCCGGTCTTCTACCTGCTGTTCGTCAACCTGATGAACGCGCCCGAGCCGGTGCCGGGATCGGGCATCGTCGGCTACATCCTGTCGCTGCCGCTGATGGGCAAGCTGTTGTTCGGCACCTTCCTGGTCTCGGTGCCTGGCATCCTCATCTGGTCGGCCAGCGTCGGCGACCGGCGCGAGTTTCAGATGATGCTGGCGGCGATGACGCTGATCGTGTTCAACGTCGTGTTCTGGACCCTGTTCGAACAGGCGGGATCGAGCCTGACGCTGTTCGCCGACCGCAACACCGACCTGTCGGTATTCGGGCTGTTCTCGATCACGGCCGGCCAGACACAGTTCTTCAACGCCTTCTTCATCGTCGTCTTCGCGCCGATTCTGTCGGTGCTGTGGACCCGGCTGGCAGCCCGCGGGATCGAACCGTCGATTCCGGTCAAGTTCGGCATCGCCCTGATCGGCGTCGGGCTCGGTTTCCTGTTCCTCGTCCTCGGCGCGCAATATGCGGGGCCGGATTTCAAGGTCGCGATCTGGTGGCTCGCCGGCCTGTACCTGATCCACAGCCTCGCCGAGCTGTGCATCAGTCCGGTGGGGCTCAGCATGGTCACCAAATTGTCGATCGCGCGCGTCGTCGGCCTGATGATGGGCGTGTGGTTCCTGTCGATCTCCGTCGCGCAATATGTCGCCGGGGTCGTTGCCCAGGTCGCGTCGGTTGAGACGGTTGGCGGCCAGGTGACCAATCTGAAGGTCAGCCTGGACACCTATAACGGCGTGTTCTGGACGATCGGGCTGATCTCGGCGGGAATCGGGCTGCTGCTGCTCGCGCTGTCGCCGCTGATCCGCAAATGGATGCACGGGGTGCAGTAAGCCGCGCGGGGCCGCCGCGACGAAAGGGGGGACGGCCATGTCCATGCTGATCATCGCGATCACCGCATTCGTCGGCTCGCATTTCGCGTTGTCGCACCCGTTGCGCGCGCCGCTGGTGCGGGCGCTCGGGCAGCAGGGGTTCATGCTGGTCTATGCGCTCGTCGCCTTTGCGACGCTGGGCTGGACCGCGCATGTCTATCAGGCGATGCCCGCCCAGCCCCTGCTCTGGCCGGTCGGCGACGTCTTGTGGGCGGCGGCGACCGTGCTGATGCTGTTCGCGTCGGTGCTGTTCGTCGGGTCGCTGATCGGCAATCCGGCGCTGCCCGATCCAAAGGCGACAGCGAAACCGGTGCCGGCGGCGCGCGGCGTGTTCGCGATCACGCGCCATCCGATGATGTGGAGCTTCGCGATCTGGGCCTTGGTCCATATCGCCATCTATCCGACGCCCGGCAATATCGCGCTGTGCTTGGGCATCCTCGTCCTGGCGCTGCTCGGTTCGGCGCTGCAGGACCGCAAGAAGCGCGATCTGCAACCGGAGTTCTGGCCGCAATGGCAATCGGCGACATCCTATTGGCCGTTCGGCGCGATCGCGGCCGGGCGCACGCGGCTGGGCGGCTTTCGCGGACATGATCTGGCGGGGGGTGTGGTCGTCTGGCTGGTCGCGACATGGGCGCATCTGCCGCTCGCCGGCTGGGCGGCGGGGATCTGGCGCTGGATCGGCTGAACGCGTCCAAACCGGATCGATCAGTGGCGCGCTGTTACAAAGTGCGACAGCTTCGCTGTGGACGCCGCGCGGCAAGCCCGCCATCAGGGCAATCATGACGTTGCGGTTCCGATCCATGATGCTGGCCGGCCTCGTTCCGCTCGCGGGGTGTGCGGCCGGTCCCGATTATCGCCCTGCCCCGCCGGCGGCCCTCGGCGTGCCGGAGGGCTATTCCGTCCCTGCCCAGGCGACGCCCCAGCCCGACCTGACGCGCTGGTGGGCGAGCTTCGACGATCCCATGCTCGGCGAACTGGTCCAGCAGGCGGCGACCGAAAATCTCGACGTCGGCCAGGCCGTGACCCGCCTGCGCCAGGCGCGCGCGCAGCTCGCCCAGTCGCGCGCGGCGCTGCTGCCCAGCCTGACCGGGGGCGTCAACTATACGCGCAACCAGACGTTGCGCGGCGGCGCGGGCGTCAACACCCTGCCCGACGGCACGATCATCTCGACCGGCGGCGGCGGATCCAGCGACAGCTACTCGCTCGGCCCCGATGTCAGCTATCAAGTCGACCTGTTCGGCCGCAACGCCCGCACGATCGAGAGCGCACGCGCCAATTACGAAGCGAGCGGCTTCGACTATGCGAGCGTGCTGATCGCCACCCAGGGCGAGATCGCCCGCAATTACGTGCTCGCGCGACTGGCGCAGCAGCAGCTGGCCAATGCCCGGCGTTCGCTGGACATCCAGTCGGAAAATCTGGAGATCGCAGGCTTCCGGGTGCAGGCGGGGCTCGTCTCGTCGCTCGACCAGGAACAGGCGCGCGCGCAGCGGGCACAGACCGCCGCGACGGTGCCCCAGATCGAACAGAGCTATAATCAGGCGGTTTCGCGCCTCGGCGTGCTGACCGGCCGCGCGCCGGGGGCGCTCAAGGCGCAGCTGGAGCAGACCCGGCCGATTCCGCGCGGCCCCGCCGCCGTCGCAGTCGGCATCCCCGCCGACACGCTGCGCCAGCGCCCCGACGTGCGCAGCGCCGAACGCCAGCTGGCCGCCGCCACCGCCCAGATCGGCGTGGCGGAGGCCCAGCTTTATCCCGCGCTCAGCATCGGGGGCAGCATCGACACCAACGCCAACGCCATTTCCGACCTGTTCGACATCATCACCGGCCGCATCTTCCTCGGCCTCTCACAGACGATCTTCGACAATGGCCGGCTGCGCGGCCAGCTGCGGTCGGCGCGTGCGGCGGCGGACGGCGCGTTCCTCGCCTACAAATCCTCGGTGCTGACCGCGCTCGAGGATGTCGAGAATGCGATCGTGGCGCTGCGCACCGCACAGGCACGCGAGGCGGAATTCCGCATCGCCTATGACGCCGCCGATGCCCAGGCGCTGCTGGCGCGCACGCAATATCGCTCGGGCCTGACCGATTTCACCACGCTCAACCAGTCGGAAAGCCAGCTGTTCGCCGCCGCCAACAGCCTGGCCCAGGCGCAGGCCGATCAGGCCAATGCGCTCGTTCAGCTCTACGGCGCGCTCGGCGGCGGGTGGGACAGCGCGACGGTCCCGCAAGTCGATCAACTGGCGGAAAGCACCGCCCTTCAAGCCAATCGGAACAAGTGATGGCCGACCAGTCCAGCCCCGATCTCGACACGTTCCTGGGTGCAAAGCAACGCCCGCGCTGGCGCACCCGCCTCTACTGGGCGCTGGCGGCCGTCGGTGTCCTGCTGCTCATCCTGGCAGCGATGCGCTTGTTCAGCGGCCCCGAAGCGCCGCGCTATTCGACGCAGACGGTGACGCGCGGCAATCTGGAGGTCAGTGTTTCGGCGACCGGCAAGCTGGCACCCACCAATCAGGTCACGGTCGGCTCCGAATTGTCGGGGCTGGTCACGCGCGTGCTGGTCGACGTCAACGACCGGGTCGCCAAGGGCCAGCCGCTGGCGCTGATCGACCCCGCCCAGCTGGACGACCAGATCCGCCAGACCCAGGCACAGCTTGCCGCCAACCGCGCGGCGGTGGCCCAGCAGCGCGCGACGCTGACCGAGGCGCAGGCGACGCTGACCCGGTTCGAGGAGGTGAGCCGCCTGTCGGGCGGGCGGGTGCCGGCGAAGACCGAACTCGACACCGCGCGCGCCGCGGTCGGGCGCGCGATCGCGAATGTCCGTGCCGCCGAGGCCAATGTCCAGGCGACGAGCGCCCAGCTTTCGTCCAACCAGACGCAGCGGTCGCGCGCCGTCATCCGCTCGCCCGTGAACGGCGTCGTGCTGGCGCGCCAGGTCGATGCCGGCCAGACCGTCGCCGCTTCGTTCAATACGCCGACCCTGTTCGTCATCGCCGAGGATCTGAGCGCGATGAAGCTGGAGGTCGCGATCGACGAAGCCGATGTCGGCCAGGTCCAGCAGGGCCAGCGCGCGACCTTCACCGTCGATGCCTTTCCCGGCGAGCGTTTCCCGGCACAGATCACCCGCGTCGATGTCGGCTCCAACCTGTCGGCACAGGAGGCGTCGGCTGCGACGACGAGCACCACCACGTCCGCCAATCAGGTCGTGTCCTATGCCGCCGTGCTCAGCGTCGACAATCCCGGGCAGCGGCTACGCCCCGGCATGACCGCGACGGCGGAGATCGTAACGAGTTCGGCGGGCAATGTCCTGCTGGTGCCCAACGCGGCGTTGCGCTTCACCCCGCAGGCCGAGGGTGCGGGCGGCCAGGATGCGGGCAGCGGCGTTGCCGGGGCGCTGATCCCGCGCGGCCGTCGCTTCGGCCGCGGCGCCGAGAAGACCGCCGAGATCGGCCGCGGTTCGCAGCAGACCGTCTATGTGCTCGGCGCCGACGGCAAGCCGCAGCAGGTCAAGATCACGACCGGCAACAGCAATGGCCAGATGACCCAGGTGACCGGCGGCGATCTGCGCCCGGGCATGAAGGTGATCGTCGGCCAGCTGTCGGGTGGCGAGGAAGCCCGGTCAGGCGGCGGTGGTGGCCGGCGCCAGGGTGGTGGCGGTCCCGGCGGCGGGGGGCGGCGTGGCCAGTAACCCGCCCGACCCCATCATCCGCCTGCGCGGCGTCACCAAGACCTATGGCGAAGGACCGACCGCGTTCCAGGCGCTGAAGGGGGTCGACCTCGACATCTCCGCTGGTGATTTCGTCGCGGTGATGGGACCCTCCGGGTCGGGCAAGTCGACGACGATGAACATGCTCGGTTGCCTCGACGTGCCGTCGAGCGGGACCTTCGAGTTCAAGGGCGTCCATGTCGAACGGCTGGACCGCGACCAGCGCGCGCTGCTTCGCCGCAAATATCTCGGCTTCGTGTTTCAGGGCTTCAACCTCCTGGCGCGCACCAGCGCGCTCGAGAATGTCGAGCTGCCGCTGCTCTATCGCGGTGAGCCGCGCAAGGAACGGCAACAGGCAGGCATGGCCGCGCTCGAACAGGTCGGGCTTGCGCCATGGTGGAAGAACACGCCTGCCGAACTGTCGGGCGGTCAGCAGCAGCGCGTGGCGATCGCACGCGCCATCGTGACCAACCCCGACGTCCTGCTCGCCGACGAACCGACCGGCAATCTCGACAGCGAACGCTCGATCGAGATCATGGAGCTGCTCACGCGCCTGAATCAGGAGCGCGGCATCACCGTGCTGATGGTCACGCACGAAGCCGACATGGCGGCATTCGCGCGCACGATCGTCCATTTCAAGGACGGTCTGGTCGAACGGATCGATACCGGGCACCGCGCCGGGGTGCCGGTATGAGGGTGATGCGGTCTTTGCGTGCCCCTCGCGCCGTTTGGGCTGAGCGTGTCGAAGCCCCGTTCTTCTTCATTGATCACTGCAAAGAAGAACCGTTCTTCGACAAGCTCAGGACAAACGGATCGGGTTTCGGAGGGAGAAACCCGTTTATCCAACCCCTCTCCCCTTGTGGGAGAGGGATGCGCAGACTTGGCAGCTTGCTGCCTAGTCGGAGCTGGGTGAGGGGAGAGCGCCGCCCGATCATCGCGAGCCGCGACCCTCTCCAAGCTCCACTAGCCGCTTACGCGGCAAGTTTCGCTATCCTCCCCCGTCGAGGAGGAGGGAGGTAATCATGCTCGGCACCACCTTCACGCTGGCCGTCCGGTCGATCCTGCGCCACAAGCTGCGCTCGTTCCTGACCACGCTGGGCATCATCATCGGCGTCGCCGCGGTCGTCACGATGGTGACGCTGGGCAAGGCGACGACGGTCGCCGTGCAGCAGCAGATCGCCGCGCTCGGCACCAACATTCTCCAGGTGCTGCCCGGTCAGGGCTTCGGACGCGGCGGCGGCGGCCCGCGCCCGCCGGATTTCGAGATGGCCGACGTCGAGGCGATCCGCGAGCAGATCGCCGGCGTCGCCGCCGTCGCGCCGACCGCGCAGGCGAGCGCGACCGCGATCTTCAACGGCGCCAACTGGTCGACCCAGATCAACGGCACCACCAACGCCTTTTTCCAGATCCAGCCCTGGAAGCTGTCCGACGGCCGGCTGTTCAGCCCGGCGGAGGAACAGGCAGGCAAGGCGGTGTGCATCCTGGGCAATACCGTCGTCACCAACCTGTTCCGCAGCGGCGGCGCGGTGGGCAGCCGCATCCGCGTCGGCAACGTGTCGTGCGACGTCGTCGCCACGCTCCAGCCGCGCGGCCAAGCCGGCTTCGGCGGCGATCAGGACAATGTCATCATCATGCCGATCAAGACGGTGCAGCGCCGCTTCACCGGCAATCGCGACATTCGCGCCATCCTGGTCGGCGTCGACGCCGATTACCAGACGTCGGCGGTGCAGGCGTCGCTGACCAGCCTGTTGCAGGAGCGCCGCCGGATCCAGCCCGGCCAGGACGACAATTTCTTCATCTTCGACAGCCGCCAGTTCACCGACACCTTTACCCAGACGACGCAGCTGCTGACCACGATCGTGACCGCGGTGGCCGCGATCAGCCTGATCGTCGGCGGCATCGGCATCATGAACATCATGCTGGTCAGCGTGACCGAACGCACCCGCGAAATCGGCATCCGGCTGGCGATCGGCGCGGTCGGGCGCGAGGTGCTGACCCAGTTCCTGGTCGAGGCGATCGTGCTGTCGATGCTGGGCGGCATCATGGGGCTGCTGCTCGCCCAACTCGCCATCGGGCTGATCGCGCCGCTCGCCAAGCTGCCCTGGCTGTTCGATCCGGCGATCAACATCGGCGCCTTTGCCATTTCCGCATTGATCGGGGTCGTGTTCGGCTTCTTTCCCGCCCGACGCGCCGCCGCGCTCAACCCGATCGACGCGCTCCGCCACGAATAGGGGCAACCGGGCTGGACCTGGCTCGGCTCAACCCGCGAACTGCAGCAGGATCAGGCCGGCCACCAGCATGACCGCGGCCGCGATCCGCCGTGCGCCCGACCCCTCGCGCAACAGGCGCGCGCCGAACACGGCCGCCCATACCACCGCGGTTTCGCGCAGCGCCGCGACCTTGGCGGTTTCGATCAGCGAAAAAGCGTAGAGCGCCGACCCGAACGACAGAACCGACAGTGCGCCTGCCGCGAGGCCATAGCGCCAGCGCGCCGCTACAACTGCCATCACCTGTCCGCGCCGCACCGCCAGCGCGGTGATCGTCACCAGCACCCAGTCGACCATGAACAGCCAGACGATATAGGTGACCGGCGTCGGCGCGATGCGCACGCCGCGTGCGTCCGCCACGCTGTAGAGCGCAACCCCGATCGCCGTCGCGCCAGCCCAGCCGAGCGCCGCGGCGTCGGGATGCGACCGCCAGCCGCCACCCTGTCGCGGCCAGGCGAAGGCGATCACCGCGACCGTCGCGATCGCGAGCCCCAGCCAGCCGATCGCGCTCAGCCGTTCGCCCAGAATCACCGCGGCGGCGAGCGCGGTCAGCAGCGGCGCAGTGCCCCGCATGATCGGAAAGACGAGCGAGAAGTCGCCCCGCTCGAGCGCGCGGATCAGGCAGACCTGATAAGCGAAATGCACGGGTATCGCCCAGCCGAGCGCAGCCAGCGTCGCTGCGTCGGGCCATGGCACGACCAGCGCGAAGGGCGCGACCATCAATGCCGAGCTGGTCGACAGCACCGCGCGCCCGACCAGGATGTCGCTGCCCAGCTTGACCGCCAGATTGGCCGTCGCCAGCGTGATCGCCGAAAACAGTCCGAGCGCGATCGCGAGTGTCGTCGCGTTCATCGCAACCGGCCGCGTCGGGCAACCACTCGCACGGTGCGCGGCATGATCGACATCATCCCCCCGATAGCGTGCGCCTGGCACGAGACTGTAACATCGGGTGCCTAGCGCAGTTCGAGGCAGGGAGAGTGCAAAATGTTGCAGATCATCGTGGCGCTATCGCTGGCGGGGGTGCAGGAGATGCCGATGCGCGACGCCCCGCTCCACCCCCCGATCGTCATCGCCCATCGCGGCGCCAGCGGCGAACGGCCCGAACACACGATCGCGGCCTATACGCTCGCGATCGAACAGGGTGCGGATTTCATCGAACCCGATCTGGTGCCGACCAAGGACGGCGTGCTGGTCGCGCGGCATGAGAACAACATCACCGATACGACCGACGTCGCCACGCATCCCGAGTTCGCCGATCGCAGGACGACCCGGACGATCGACGGCGAGACGATGACTGGATGGTTCACCGAGGATTTCACGCTCGCCGAGCTGAAGACGCTGCGCGCACGCGAGCGCCTGCCCCGGCTGCGTCCCGACAATGTCCGCCATGACGGCCGGTTCGAGGTGCCGACGCTGGCCGAAGTGATCGCGCTCGCCCAGCAGCACACGGCAAAGACCGGGCGGCGGATCGGCATCTATCCCGAAACCAAGCATCCGGGATACTTCGCGTCGATCGGCCTGCCGATCGAACCGGCGCTGGTCGCGCAGCTGAACGCGGCAGGCTGGGACGATGCCGACGCGCCGGTGTTCATCCAGTCGTTCGAGGTCGAAAACCTGAAGCGGCTGAAGGGCATGACCCGGGTCCGGCTGATCCAGCTGATCGCCGATCAGGGAGCGCCCGCCGACGGCAGCTATCCGAGCTATGCCGCGATGACGACGCCGGACGCGCTGCGACGGATCGCGGCCTATGCCTGGGGTATCGGACCAGCCAAGGGGCTGGTGCAGCCAGGCGACGGCCCCGTGACGACGCTGGTGCGCGATGCCCATGCCGCCGGGCTTGGTGTCCATCCCTGGACCTTTCGCGCCGAGAACTTCTTTCTGCCCGCCAGCCTGAGGCGCGGCGACGATCCCGCCGCGCACGGCGACCTCTCCGCCGAAATCGCCCGCTTCCTCGACCTCGGCGTGGATGGCGTTTTCTCCGACTTCCCCTATGCTGCCGTTCGGGCGCGGGATGCGGCACGGGGCCGCTCGCCCGAGTAAGGAGCGCGAGGGATCATGCGCGTGCGTACCGGTCTGGCGGTGCTTGCCGCCCTGGCAACCCCTGGCTGCATTGCCAAGACTGCGGTCGACATCGTCACCCTGCCCGTCAAGGCGGGCGCACAGGTCGTCGACTGGTCGACGACCAGCCAGGACGAGGCCGACCGCAATTACGGCCGCGAGATGCGCAAGCTCGCCAAGCGGTGCCGCAAGGACCCCGATGATGCGGAATGCGACCGGCTCGATCGCGATCGCTATCCCGCGCGCGACGATTAGCGGACGGCGATCCGGCCACTGCGTGCCGGCCGGGCAACCCATATGGCGGTCGTCAGCGCGGGCACCTCGAAGCGGCCGGTCCGCCACGTGGCCGAACGCAGCACCGCATCGTCCGACGCGCGCTGCACGCGATGCAGCGTGTAGCGTGCCCCGGCGGGCGCGGGCACGGACCGCGCCTCGCGGCTCGCATTGATCGTGACGACCATGTCGGGCCGCGCGGAATCGCCCAGCGCCATGACGATCAGGCCGGGCTGGCGTTCGACGCCCGCGCCCTCGAAATGAACCTGCGCGCGTACCTGCGCGCCGGTGCGCAGCCGCAACAAGGGCGAGGCGCGCCGGATTTTCAACAGCTCGTGCAGGTGCGCCTGCGCCCGCGCGATGTCGCCCGCGTCGACCCGCAGGCGCGGGTCGGCGAGCAGCGGGCCGGCGATCGGCCAGTCCTCGCCATTTTCGACCCGCGGGGGAAGTCCGCGCGCCCAGCCATTGTCGCGCGCATCCGCGTCGAGCAGATTGAACCAGTCGCCTGAATCGAACGAGTTGCGATCCAGCGACTTCGAGCGCAGCCGCTCCTGGCCGGCATGGATGAACGGCACCCCCTGCGCGAGCAGGATGACCGATGTCGCAATGTTCTGCCACCGCACCCGTTCCGCGGCGGTGATGCCGGGCGGCAATTTATAGGCGTTCGAATCGAACAGCGTGTGGTTGTCGTGCGCCTCGGCATAGTTGATCGTTTCCTGAGGGTCGGAGACATAGCCGAAGGGCGCGCCGTGATAGTCAAGCTCGCGCGCGGCGCGCGTCGTGCCATCCGCCAGGACCAGCCGATAGTCGGACAGGCTGGCGGCAAGCCCCGCGCGCACCTGATCCGCGGCGGCGAGTGCGGCGACGCGCGCGGCATCGTCCGCCGGCCGCGCCGCGTTGGGGGCGGTGAACAGCCCGCTCGCGAAGCCCTGGGTGCGGACGAGCGTCGCGCCGTGGTCCGCGGGGCCGCCGCCGCGCAGCGCATCGCGCAGCCGGTCGTTGAACGTGCCGACGCCGGTGCCGGCCCCCATGTGCCGCTGGGTCGCCTGAACGAAGCGCGCGTCGTCGGCGACCTCGCCGAAATTCCAGCCCTCCCCGTAAATATAGAGGCGCGCGCCATCGACGCCGTCCTTCGCCAGCGTGAGCCGCGCCAGGCGATCGCGCGCGCGCAGGATCGTGTCGCGGCCATGATGCCCCATCAGGTCGAAGCGGAAACCCGCGACCTTGTAGTCGCGCGCCCAAACGACCATCGCATCGATCATCAGCCGCTCCATCATCCGCCGTTCGCTGGCGGTGTTGGCGCAGCAGGTGCTGGTGGTCACCGCGCCCTTGTCATCCAGACGGTGATAATAGCCCGGCACGATGCGATCGAGCACCGATCGCGGATGCTGGCCCGACGCGGTGGTGTGGTTGAACACGACGTCGAGGACGGTGCCGAGCCCGGCATCGGCAAGCGCGGCGACCATCCGGCGAAACTCGCGGATGCGCGCGATGCCGTCGGGATCGGTCGCATAGCTGCCCTCGGGCACCAGATAATGCCACGGGTCATAGCACCAGTTGAACCCGTCCTTCGCATGCGCCGCCTCGACCGCCGCTTGCTGGCGGTCGCTGTCGGGCGGCAGGTCGCTCAGGTCGCCGGGCTCGCGCCGGTCGCGCGCGCGCTCCGCGATCGTGGCGCAGTCATAGGTCGGCAGCAGGTGCACGTCGCTCAACCCCGACCGGGCGAGCGCGCGCAGCCGTCGCATGCCGGCGCTGCGCGGATCGGCAAAGCCCAGATAGCCCCCGCGGTGCGCCGCGGCCACGCTGCGGTCCGCGATCGAGAAATCGCGGACATGCAGCTCGTAGAAGACGCGGTCCTCGGGCGCCTCGGGCAGCACGCGGGCGATGCGGTCCCAGCCGGCGGGCTTGGTGTCGGCATCGGCCAGATCGACGATCTGGCTGCGCGCGCTGTCGGCGGCGAGCGACAGCGAATAGGGATCGGTGACCAGATTGGTCTCGACCCTGCCCGTCGCCGGCACGAACACCTCGACCTCGTAGAGATAATAGCGACGGTTCCAGTCGCGTTCGCCGGTGATGTGCCAGACACCGGTCGCGGCATCCCCGGTCATCGCCAGCACCTTGTGCGCGGCGCCGCTCGGCCCGTCGAACAGATGCAGGCGCACCGCACGCGCGGTCGGTGCCCACAAGGCGAGCGTCGGGCGACCATCGGCGAACCCGACGCCGAGCGGCGCGTCGGTTGCGAACAGCGCGTCGATCACCCCGCCGGTCTGGACCCCGGTTCGATCGACGATGCGTCCGGCCGCATCGCGCGCCACCACCGCCACCGGCCCCTTGAGCCAGCCGCGCACGCGCGCGGGGTCCACGCCCGCGATCCGCCAGAGCGGCAGGCCGCGCAGATGCGGATAGGCGGTCGCCAGGTCGCCGCTCAGCGTGCCCGCCGCGATCAGCGGGATCAGTGCCGCCCTATCGACCTCGATCACGGGCCGGGCACCGGCGACGGGGCGCCAGGCGATCAGGTCGGCGGTCAGCCAGTGCGCACGTGCCTCGACGGGGCGGGCGGGTGCTTCGACGGGGACCGCCGCCGGGATCGCGACCGGCGTCGCCGTTGATGCAAACGGCAGGAGTATCGCGACCAAGGCCAGGATCATGCGCCGCGACATCACTTCCTCCCGCGCGTCGACGCGCACTGATTTTGGGGCATCGTCGGCGGCGGGCGGCCGCGTGGCAAGCATTCGCGGCTGAATACGTATGTCCGGCGATACATGGGGAAAGGGGTGGTCGCGCCGGTCAGGCGCGACCACCCCCCTGTCGGCGCGCGGCTAGCCGATCTGCTTCCAGAACAGGATCTTGTCCTCGCCCGTGTCATAGAAGTCGCGGATCCGCGCCTCGCGGGCAAAGCCCAGCCCGTCGTAGAAGGCACGCGTCGCCGCATAATCGGGCAGCGACGAGGTTTCGACGATCAGGACGCGCCCGCCCGACTGGCCGAGCCGGGACTCGAGCGCCGCGATGATCGCGGTGCCGACGCCCTGCCCCTGCAACTCGGGGCGCACCGCGATCGCCAGCAGGTTGAAGGTGCCGATGGTCATCCGCTCAGGCTCGCAATAGCCAAAGCCGATCACCTCCCCTTCTCGTTCGGCGACCAGCCAGTGATGCGGTGCCTGGCCCGCAAGCCAGGGTTCGGCCATCTCCGCCAGCATTTCGGCGGGGAACAGCCCGGTGTCGTCCAGCACGCGTGCGATCGCATGCAGGTCGGCACGCGCCATGGCGCGCACATTGATGTTCTCGTTCAACTCGGATTTCCTTTTGATCGCCCGCGCATTGGCGGGCATGTCCGCAGGACGCACCGCGTCAGCCGGCTGACGCCGGGGCGGTGGGTCGGAAAGCTCCCGCCACGGGGAGCCGAACGTCAGGCGGTCATCAAATCTCCATCGCCGGCCGGTTCGGGCGCGACAGGGCAAGCATGCGGCCGGGGCCGGACATCGTCAAGCCATCGCGTCGGGGCTCAACGGTCGCGCGGCACCCTCGCGGCCCAGCCAGGCGCGGTTGGCATTGGTCAGGTGCAGCCGCCAATGGGCTTCCGCCCCGTCCGCATTGCCCGCCTCGACCAGCTCGATCAGCCGCAGCACCGATTTCAGACCCGACCGGACGTAACGCTGGCGCTCCTCGTCGCCGAGGCGGTGGGTGGCCAGCCATTCGCGCTGATAGGCGCGATATTGCCGCTGCAGGATGTCGGTCATCAGCAACAATGTGCGCTGGCCGCTGACCTCTGCGATCGCGCGATGGAACCGGTCGAGCCCGGCGATGAAGTCGCCATAATGCCCGCCGTCGATCAGCCGGACGAGCCGGCGATATTCGCCGCGCAGCCGCTCGATCGCAGCGGACGCACGCTGCTGGGCGATGGCGCGGACCAGGAAAGGCTCGATCGCCAGCCGCGCGGCATAGGCGTCGCCGATCGTCGCACCGGCCGCCTGCAGCGCATAGCCCGCCTGGCGCGCCACCCCCGCGCTGCCCGGCCGGCGGATCAGCGCGCCGCTGCGCGACCCCCGCATGATGCGCAGGAACCCCTCGCCCTCCAGCACCCGCAGCGCCTCGCGCAATGTCGGGCGCGAGACGCCCAATGTCGCGACCAGCTGCGCCTCGGGCGGTAGCGTGTCGCCGTCCTTCAGCTCGCCCGACAGGATGCGCCGCCGCACCCGCTCGGCGACGAGCTCCGACGCCTTGGGCAGGTAGACGCGCTCGCTCAACCCACCACGCCCGCCGCGCGCAGCCGCGCGATCGCCGCGGCGTCATGGCCCAGCTCGCCCAGGATCGCGTCGCTGTCCGCGCCTGCCGGGCCGGCCCCGCGCGGGGGCGGGGCGGGGGTCACGGCAAAGCGCGGGTGCGGCGCGGGCTGGATCGCGCCGTTGACGGTCGCAAAGGTGCCGCGCGCGATATTGTGGGGATGCGCCGGCGCCTCGGTGAGCGACAGGACCGGCGCGAAGCAGATGTCCGTCCCCTCCATCACCGCGCACCATTCGTCGCGGCTGCGGCTGCGGAAGATGTCGGCGATCCGCGCCTTCAGCTCGGGCCAGGTCGCGGGATTGAGCTGGACGTCGAAGGCGGGATCGTCGGCGATGTCCAATGCCTCGCGCAGCTGGCGGTAAAAAGGCGCTTCGATCGAACCGATCGCGACATATTTGCCGTCCGCGCACGCGAACGTGTCGTAGAAATGCGCGCCGCCGTCGAGCACATTGACGCCGCGTTCGTCGCGCCACCGCCCGCTGGCGTGAAAGGCATAGGTCATCGCGGCGATCAGCGCCGACCCGTCGGACATTGCGGCGTCGACCACCTGCCCCGGCCGGCCCATCCGCACCGCCAGCAGCGCGCTGACCATGCCGAACGCCAGCATCATCGCGCCGCCGCCGAAATCGCCGACATAATTGACCGGCGGCACCGGGTTGTCCCCCGCCGGCCCGACCGTGTGCAGCACGCCCGACAGCGCGATGTAATTGATGTCGTGCCCGGCGGCCTGCGCCAGCGGTCCGTCCTGACCCCATCCGGTCATGCGGCCATAGACCAGCCGAGGATTGTCGCCAGTCAGCGCGTCCGGTCCCAGCCCCAGCCGCTCCATCACGCCGGGGCGGAACCCCTCGATCAGCCCGTCGGCGGTCCCGCACAGCGCGCGGGCGATGTCGCGCCCCTCCGGCGACTTGATGTCGAGGCAGATCGAGCGGCGCGAGCGCGACAGCGCATCGACCGGGTCGAGCCGCGCGCCCGGCCGGTCGATCCGGATCACCTCCGCGCCGTGATCGGCCAGCATCATGCCGCAGAACGGGCCCGGCCCGATGCCGGCGAACTCGATGATGCGGATGCCGTCCAGCGCCCCCGGCATCGCGGCCTACAGCGCCTCGATAATCGTCACATTGGCGACGCCGCCGCCCTCGCACATCGTCTGCAGCCCGTACCGCTTGCCCCGCGCGCGCAGCGCGTGGACCAACGTCGCCATCAGCTTGGTGCCGCTTGCGCCCAGCGGGTGGCCGAGCGCGATCGCGCCGCCATTGACGTTCAGCCGTTCGGGGTCCGCGCCGACATGGCGCAGCCAGGCCAGCGGCACCGGCGCGAACGCTTCGTTGACTTCATACAGGTCGATCTCGTCGATCTTCATGCCGGCGCGCTTCAGCGCCCGGTCGGTCGCGAACAGCGGCTCCTCCAGCATCACCACCGGGTCGCCCGCCGTCACCGTCAGGTTGACGATGCGCGCCAGCGGGGTCAGGCCATGATCCTTCAGCGCCTGTTCGGACACGACCAGCACCGCCGATGATCCGTCGCAGATCTGGCTGGCATTGCCGGCGGTAATCACGCCGCCCTCGGCCAGGGTCTTTAGGCTCGCCAGCCCCTCCAGGCTCGCGTCCGCACGGATGCCCTCGTCGCGGTCATGCATCACCGGCCCTTCGGACGTCTCCACCTCCACCGCGACGATCTCACCGGCGAACGCACCAGCTTCGGTGGCGGCAGCGGCGCGGCGATGGCTCTCCAGCGAATAGGCGTCGAGCATTTCGCGGTCGAAGCCGTATTTGCGCGCGATCATCTCCGCGCCGGTGAACTGGCTGAACCCGCGTACATTGAAACGATCGAGCACCTTTTGCGAAAAGGGCTTGGCCCCGGTTTCGCGCAGCGCGGTCGAGCCCATCGGCACGCGGCTCATGCTTTCGACGCCCGCGGCGATCACCACGTCCTGGGTGCCCGACATCACCGCCTGGGCGGCGAACTGGATCGCCTGCTGGGACGATCCGCACTGACGGTCGATCGACACCGCCGGCACCGATTGCGGCAGCGACGATGCCAGCACCGCATTGCGGCCGATGTGCAGCGCCTGCTCGCCCGCCTGGCCGACACAGCCCATGATGACGTCCTCGATCGCGGCGGGGTCGATCCCGCTGCGTTCGGCGACGGCGGTCAGGATCAGCCCGCCCAGGTCATTGGCATGGATGCCCGACAGGCGTCCGTTGCGTTTGCCGCCGGCGGTGCGCGCGGCGTCGACGATATAGGCTGCGGCCATGGCATCTGCTCCAGCTTCATGGCCCGGCGCGATTCCCGGGCGATTTTCCCGCATTGTGGCACGGCGACGCCGCGCCGCGCCAGCCGCAATCGCATGACCTGTCTAACCAGGTGCGCGTTCATCCAGCGCGATTTGCGCCAGGGCGAGCGCGCCAAGCGGCCCGGCCCGGTCGCCTAGCCCCGCCAGCCGGACCTGCGCATCGATCGTGTCCGCCGTGACGAAGGGCAGATAGCCCGCCAGCTTCGCCAGCATGCCCCGGCGGATCGCCGGCAGCAGCGCGGGCCGGTTCACCGCGACGCCGCCGCCGATCAGGATGCGGTCGGGTGCCAGCGTCTGCATCAGGATCGCGAAACCGCCCGCCAGCGCGTCGGCGACGGGCACCCAAAGGGGATCGTCGTCGGCGATCGCGTCGCCCGGCCGTCCACCCGCGCGCGCAACGATCGCGGGGCCGCTCGCCAGCCCCTCCAGACAATCGCCGTGAAAGGGGCAGACCCCGGCGAAATCGTCGCCTGGAAGGCGACGGACGGCGACATGGCCGGCCTCCGGATGCATTTGTCCGGTCACCGCTCGCCCGTCGGCAATGATGCCCATTCCGATGCCGGTGCCGATCGTGACATAGACCAGATCGCGCGACCCGACCGCCGCGCCCCAGCGTTGCTCGGCCAGCGCCGCGCCGGTGACGTCGGTGTGGATCATCGCGGGCCCGTCGACCATCGCCGCCAGCGGGTCGAGGATCACCGCCCCCGCCCAGCCGGGCTTGGGCGTGGGCAGCATCCGGCCATAATCCGCACGACCCGGCAGCACGCCCACCGGCCCGAAGCTCGCCACGCCCAGTGCGGCGGGCGCATGCGTCGCGCGCCAGCGGCCGAGCGCGGCGGCGAGCGGACCCAGCGTCGCATCGGGCGTCGTGGTCGGCACCGTCACTTGGTCGATGATCCGGTCGCCCTGGCCGATCAGCGCGATCGACTTGGTCCCACCGAGTTCGATGCCGGCCAATACCGGCGCAGTCGTCACCACGCGCAAATCCCCCCTTGCCCCAAAAGGCCACCGCGTCCGCCTAGCAACGCCGCCGGTACGCGTTCAAGCGACGATCGCGCACCGGCCCTTGATCGTTCGTCCGCAAACAGGTCAAAGGGGGCATGACCACGCGGGTGCGCAACATCGCCGATCTTGCCAAGCTGGCCGGGGTGTCCGCCGGAACCGTGTCGCGCGCGCTTGCCAACAAGTCGCTGGTCAACCCCGAAACTCGTGAGCGCATCCAGGCACTGGCACGCGAGCATGAATTCCGTCCCAACCAGATGGCGCGCCGCCTGCGCACGCAGAGCACGCGGATGATCGGCGTCGTCATCCCGCTTGGCCATGAACGGCGCCAGCACCTGTCCGACCCGTTCTTCATGACGATGATCGGTGCGCTGGCGGACGAACTGACCGAAAAGGGTTATGACCTGGTCCTCTCGCGCGTCATCCCGGACGGCGACGACTGGCTCGACCGCATCGTCGATTCGGGGATGCTCGACGGCGTCATCCTGATCGGCCAGTCCAACCAGTTTGCCGTGATCGAACGCGTCGCCGGACGCTATCGCCCGCTCGTCGCATGGGGCTCGCATCTCGACGGCCAGGTGCACTGTTCGATCGGCACCGACAATCGTCACGGCGGCTGGATCGCGGGCCAGCATCTGATCGCCCGCGGGGCGCGGCGGCTGGCCTTTCTGGGCGACGTCGAGGCCCCCGAGTTCCGGTTGCGCTTCGAGGGATTGTGCGACGCAGCCGCCGCCGCCGGACTGGCCGAACCGACGCTGTTCGCCACCCATCTGGCGGTCGAGTTCCAGGAACGCGACCTTCAGACGCACCTGGGCGACATCACGGGCGGCTATGACGGCCTGTTCGCCGCGACCGACATGATTGCGATGGCGACGTTGCGCGTGCTCGCCGACCATGGTGTGCGCGTGCCCGACGATGTCCGCCTGATCGGCTATGACGACCTGCCCATCACCGGCCAGACGGTGCCGCGGCTGTCGACGATCCGCCGGGATATCCGCGAAGGCGCCCAGTTGATGGTGCGCGCGCTGTTCGCGCGGATGGGGGGCCAGGAAACCGCCGCTGTCCAAATGCAGCCGCTGTTGATCCCGCGCGATTCGACCTGATCGCATTCAGGCGATCGTCACGCGGTCGCCGTCGAACGCCAGCGCGAACCAGGGCGCGGCGGTGCCGCCAAACTGCGCGCGCGCCACGCCTGGCGCGTTGGGATCGCGCCCCGCCAGGCCCCACAGGTCGATGAAGCTGATCACGCGATGTTCGGCGGTTACCCACCAGCAATAGGCCTGAAAGGGCTCGGCCACCGGGTTGGCGGCGACCAGCCCGCTGCCATTGACCGGCCGCCACGGTCCGGCCATGCGGTCGGCGACCATTGCATACAGGCCCGTCCGCCCCGGCACGCCCGGCGCGAAACGATGCGCCCAGGTCGACCAGAACAGATAATAGCGCCCCCCCGCCATCACGATGTGCGGACGTTCGAGCTCGCGGTTGACGCCGGTGGCATCGACGATCGGGGGAAGCAGCCGCCAGGCACCCGCATCGCGCGCCGCAATGCCGATCACGCCATCGAACGCCGCCGGGTCGGGTGACGCGGAACCCGTGAACAACAGATATTCCCGGCTGTCAGCGGGATCGCGGAACCATGCGGGGTCGCGAAAGCCCTTGATGCCGCCCGCCTCCGCCTCGTCCTGGACCGCCGCGACATAATGCACGCCGTCAGGACGGATGCTTTCCACCGGCGGGGTCCAGTTGTCGATCATCGCCTCACCGGTATCGTCGTGGAGCCGGCGACGCGTCTCGAACAGCCGCTGTGCGAAGCGCGGGCCCCCGGCGCGATGACCGGCGGCGGTGAAATAGAGCGTGATCATGCCGCCCGCGTCGTCGAGCACGGCGAAGCCCGACCATTCGCGGCTGCCCGGGGAGAAGCCGTCGGGCAACGCGTTGCCCAGGTCGCGCCAGCCGTCGGGTCCGTGGCTGAGCGCGCGAATGCGGGCATGATCGTGGCGCGCGCCCGGATCGGCCATGCGCGGCGCGGCCAGGAAAAACCACAGGCTGCGTCCGTCGCGGACCACCAGCCGCCCGTCGCTATGCTGGAGCTGCCACATGTCCCACAGGTCCATGCCGGGGATCATCGGCTGCACATCGGCCGCGCCGATCAGGGGCAGGTCGGCACCCGATTGCGTCGCGATCCGACGGACATGATCGACGGTCCAGGGCGTGGTCGGGATGACAGGCGGCATGGTGCGTTCCAGCGGCGACGGCACGGACGCGCGGCTCAGGCCGTCTGCATCAGGGGCGCGACATAGCCCGCGCGCCCTTCACGCACCCACAGCACCGCGAACGCGCCGCCCAGCATCAGCACCCCGCCTAGCATGAGGACGTTGCGCGGATCGCCGCCCAGCACCGGACCGTAGAGGAACGGCACGGTGAGCGAGAACAGCATCATGGGGATGACGATCATCATGTTGAAGATACCCATATAAACGCCGGTACGCTCCGGCGGGATCGATCCCGCCAGGATGATGTAGGGGTTGCCCATGATGCTGCCCCAGCCGAGCCCGATGCCGATCGCAGGCAGAAACAGCATCGCCTTCTGCGTGATGTGCGGCAGGGTGAGCATCGCCGCCCCCGCCGCGGTCAGGCAAAGCGCGTGCATGACCCCCGCCCCGAAGCGCCGCGACAGCGGCACCATCGCAAAGGCGGCGACGAAGGCGACGAAATTGTAGAACGCCGCCACTTCGCCGTTGGTCAGGACCGCGCTGCGGAAGCCGTCGGACGTCGCGTCGGCGGTGCCATAGACCGACCGCGCGATCGCGTAGATGACATAGTACCAATAGGCCGCCATCGCATACCATTGGCACAGGCTCATGATCGCGAGCTTGCGCATCGCGACCGGCATGTCGCGGATCGCATCGACGATTTCGGCAAGCGTTGCCGCGACTCCGCCTGGCTGCGCCTGGATCCGCGCGCGCTCGGCTTCGGTCAGCGGCAGTTCGGGGACGCGCCAAACCGACCACAGGATGGTCACGAGCGCCAGCACCGATCCGATCATGAACGCGGCACGCGCGGTGTACGGGATGTTGTGGCTGTCGACCCAGTTCTGATCCATCCCCGCCCAGACCAGCAACGACGGCGTCAGATATGCCAGCATTTGTGCCAGACCGGTAAAGGCTGCCTGAGTCAGGAAACCGATCTGGTGTTGGCTCTGATCGAGGCGGTCTGAAACATAGGCGCGATAGGGCTCCATGGTGATATTGTTGCCGGCATCAAGGATCCACAGCAGCGACACTGCCATCAGCAGGGATGCGCTCAAAGGCATGAAGAACAGCCCGAGCGAGCAGATCACCGCGCCGATCAGAAAATAGGGGGTGCGTCGGCCCCATTTCGATGCGGTGCGATCGCTCATCGCGCCGATGACCGGCTGGACCAGCAACCCCGTGACCGGCCCGGCGAGCAGCAGGAGCGGCAGCGACGCCTCCTCCGCGCCGAGATAGCTGTAGATCGGCGCCATATTGCCCTGCTGGAGCCCGAAGCTGAACTGGAGCCCCAGAAAACCGAGATTCATCTCGAGCACCCGGGGCACCGAAAGTCGCGGTTTGGCAATGGCTTGGTTCATCGACACTGGCTCCTGCCCCGCTCAAGGCCCCGCACGCTCGTGCGCTGTATCGTCTACCCTATCCTGCTCGCTCGCCCACGACAACAATCGATTGCAGTTGATAACGCTCAGCCCGACTTGCGTTTGAGCAACGCGGTGCGCAGGCATTGGCAGACGATCTGGTCCCGCTGGTTCACCAGGACATGGGTAAAGGTGACGATGCCCGCGTCGGGACGCGAGCGGCTGTCGCGCAGCTCGGTCACTTCGGTCTCGGCGCGCATCGTGTCGCCGATGAACACCGGGTGCGGCATGACCAGCTTGTCATAGCCCAGATTGGCGACGAGCGTGCCGAGCGTCGTGTCGCCGACCGACAACCCGACCATCAGCGCGAAGGTGAAGGTGCCGTTGACGAGGATCTGGCCGAACTCACTCGCCCTTGCCGCCTCGACATCCAGGTGGAGCGGCTGGGGATTGTGCGTCATGGTCGAGAACAGGAGGTTGTCGGTCTCCGTCACGGTGCGGCGGATGTCGTGGACGATCCGGTCGCCGACCCGCCATTCGTCGAAATATCTGCCCGCCAAGACGCTCTTCCTTTCCGGTTCAGCCCGCGCGCAACGCCGCCATGCCGGCGGCGCGGTCGACCACCGGCATATAGCCGAGCTCGCGCCGCGCACGCGCATCGTCGAGCGTGCAGTCGCGCGACATCACCATGGCGGCGTGGCGGGTGAGCGGCGGTTCGCCCCTCAGTCCGAACGCACGCCACACGCCCTCGCTCGCCCCGCCGAGCAGGTCGGCAAGCCAGCGCGGAATCGACTTGTCGGGCAGGGTCAGCCCCGCCGACCCCGCCAGCCCGCCGAACATCTCGCGCATCGTCACCGTACCGTCGTCGAGCACGAAATAGGCCGCGCCCGGCGTACCGCGAGTCAGCGCAAGCTCGATCGCATGGGCCAGATTGGCGATGTGGGTAGTCGAGGTGACAGCGCGCCCGCCATTCACCCACACCCAGCTGCCCGCCCGCGCCATTTCGGTCAACGTCGGCAGCAGCGTCGTGTCGCCCGGCCCCCAGATGAGGCGCGGGCGCAGCACGATCGTCGCGAAGCCCGGCGCGTTGGCGGCGCGCACCCGCGCCTCCGCCTGCGCCTTGGTCGCGCAATAGGGATAGGGGGAATCGGGGGCGAGCGGCACGTCCTCGTCAGCGTCGTGCACGTCCTGACCGCGCACGATCGCGGCCTCGGTGCCGATATGGACGAAGCGCGCGACGCTCGCGGCCCTTGCGGCGTCGAGCACCGCCTGGGTGCCGAGCACATTCGCCTTGAACCACGCGTTCTTCGGCCCCCAGGATTCGACGAAGGCGGCGGCGTGAACCACCGCATCGACTCCGGCGAGATGGGCGGGCGCGATCGTCCCGAGGTCGCAACGCACGGGGGTCGCCCCGGTTGCCACGACCTTCGCATCCGACGCGGCCGAGCGCGACATGGCGGATACCCGGTGCCCGGCGGCGACGAGATGGCGCGCGGCCGCCCCGCCCACGAAACCCGAAGCGCCGGTGATGAACACGTGCATGATCGTCAATCCCCGCGCAGGCGCAGCTTGAAGCCGGCATGGCTCTTCACCCAGCCGAGCCGTTCATAAAAGCGATGCGCGTCGGGCCGGGCGAGGTTCGACGTCAATTGCACCATGTAGCAGCCGCGCGCGCGGCATTGATCGACCGCCCAGTCGATCATCGCCGCGCCCAGCCCCTGGCCGCGCAGCGGCTCCGCAATCCGCACCGCCTCGATCTGCCCGCGCCAAGCCCCCCGGAACGACAGGCCGGGGATGAACGTGAGCTGGAGCGTGCCGATGACCGCACCGTCAAGCTCGGCGGCGACCAGCATCTGGTTCGGATCCCGATCGATCGCGTCGAACGCAGCGGCATAGCACGGGTCGGCGGGATCGGTTTCGCGGCCGACCGGCACCGTTTCCTTTGCCAGCAGGGCGAGAATCGCGGGCAGGTCGGCGCGGGTGGCGGGGCGCAGGTGGAGGCTCATTGAAGCCCCACCCCTTCCGGAAAGGCATCGGGGGCGAAGCCTTTCGACAGGCGGGTCGCCAAACGCACTGCCCCACCCCAACCCCTCCCCTGAAGGGGCGGGGCTTTGGCCTGGCGCGCGCCGACGGTCACGCCGCCGCCTCGATCCGCACCAGCACCGCGTCGACCTGAACCTGCGCGCCGGCGGTGGCGTTGAGTTCGGCCACCACCCCGTCGAAGGGCGCGGTCAGCGAATGCTCCATCTTCATCGCTTCGAGGGTGAGCAGCCGCTGGCCCTTGGTGACGCTGGCCCCGGCAGTGACTTCGACAGCGGTGACGCGGCCGGGCATGGGTGCGAGGATCGCGCCGTCGGCCGCTATGCCTGCTGCGACGCCCCGAACGGCGGGCACAGTGAACCGCCATGTTGCACCTTGAAACGTGGCATATACGTCGGCCCCCACCGGCGTCACGATAGGGTAAGCTCGCTGGTCGTAGCTGGTACGGCTATCGACGCGTCCGGTGAACGCTTGCCCCCGGTCCATGAGACGGACCTCTGTATTGATGGGTGCGTTCAAGCGGAAGCCGCGTGCAATCGGCACCTCCGAAGCTTCGACCATCGCCTCGGCAACGGGGTCGAGTAGCCATTGCGGAGGTTCCATCTCGAAGATCACATCTTCGTGGTGAGCATCGATGAAGCCGGTATGCACATCTCCCCTCATAAAGTCGGGGTCAACGAGCAGTGCGTGTAGAAAGGTGGCGTTCGTTTTGAGCGGCCAAATTTCCGCGTTAGCGACGATCTTAGCAAGGCCAAGTGCCGCCGCTCTTCGTTCTGGAGCGTGACAGATTAGTTTGGCGATCATCGGATCATAGAAAGAAGAAACTTCGGCGCCTTCCGCAACGCCCGTCTCGATCCGCCCGGTGCCGGGATAGTCATTCTCAAATTGGACCCCTCTCACTTCGTCCCGCCAGCGGGTTGGGCGGATGAGATTGGTAAGGTGGAACCGTTCCAACCGCCCCACGCTCGGCAAAAACCCCTTCGCCGGGTCCTCCGCATAGAGCCGCGCCTCGATCGCCCAGCCGTTGATGCTCAGCTCCTCCTGCCGCTTCGGCAGCTTCTCGCCGCTGGCCACGCGGAGCTGCCATTCGACTAGGTCGACCCCAGTGATCTCCTCGGTCACCGGATGTTCGACCTGCAGCCGCGTGTTCATTTCCATGAACCAGGTGCGGTCGGCGCGCAGGCCTTCGCTCGCGTCCGCAATGAACTCGATCGTGCCCGCGCCGACATAGTCGACCGCCGTTGCCGCGCGGACGGCGGCGGCGCAGATCGCTTCGCGGGCTTCGGGCGTCATGCCGGGCGCGGGGGCTTCCTCGATCACCTTCTGGTGGCGGCGCTGGAGCGAGCAGTCGCGTTCGAACAGGTGGACGACGTTGCCATGCGTGTCGCCGAACACCTGCACTTCGATATGGCGCGGCGACAGGATGTATTTTTCGATGATGACGCGGTCGTCGCCGAAGCTGGAGGCGGCTTCGCGTTTGCAGCTTGCCAGCGCGTCGGCGAAGTCGGCGCTGGCGTCGACGCGGCGCATCCCCTTGCCGCCGCCGCCCGCCACCGCCTTGATGAGCACGGGATAGCCGATCTTGTCGGCTTCGGCCGCCAGCACTTCGGGCGACTGGTCGTCGCCCAGATAGCCCGGCGTCACCGGCACGCCGGCGTCCGCCATCAACCGCTTGGCGGCGTCCTTCAGCCCCATCGCGCGGATCGAGTGCGGCGTCGCGCCAACCCAGATGAGGCCAGCGGCCGCCACGGCCTCGGCGAACTCGGCATTTTCGGACAGGAAGCCATAGCCGGGGTGGATCGCCTCCGCGCCAGTCGCCTGCGCCGCGGCGATGATCCTGTCGCCGCGCAGATAGCTCTCGCGCGCCGGCGAAGGGCCGATATGGACGGCCTCGTCTGCCTGGCGGACGTGTAGCGCGTTCGCATCGGCATCCGAATAAACCGCGACGGTGCGGATACCCATCGCGCGTGCGGTGCGGATGATGCGGCAGGCGATCTCGCCGCGATTGGCGATGAGCAGCGACTGGATCATGGTTCGGGGCATTCCGTGGTGCGCTGGGTCCAGGTTACGCTTTCGATGCGCCAGCGGCCCTCGGCGCGGGTCAGGCTGTAATGGTTGGTGCCGCAATGATTGCGCTTGCCGTCGATCAGGAAGATGTAGGGCGCCCACACCATCGCCATGTCGCCGTCGATTTCGATCGCCGGGCGGAACTGGCGCTCCTCGACGCGGTCGGTCGATGCCCCGACCATCGCCGCGAACTCGGCAAAGGTGCGGCGGCGCGTCGTGCTGGTGCCATCGGGGGCGATGACGACGCCAGTCGCCGCCGCCTCCGGCCGCGCGGCCTGGGCCAGGATGGTGGGCGCGTCGTGGGTGGCGAGCGCACCGAGCATCCGGTCGATCGGGGCCATCACCGCGGCTTCCTCGGTGCCCGGCGGCGGCAGCGCGGTGCCCGGCGGCAGCGGTGGGCTGGCGGTGGTGGACTGGAGGAGGAGAAAGATGGGAAGGATCATGGGAGGGCCTTCATTGCGGGCGTGAGGGCGTGCGCGGATGGCTTCTCCGCTATCGGGCGAATGTTCACCCTCATCGAGAGAGACGCGGGGAGAAATTTGGCGGGAAATCCTCCCCGAGCTTGTCTCGGGGAGGTGGCAGTGCGAAGCACTGACGGAGGGGCATTGCGATGCTTAAAAATGTTGCGCCCAAGCCCGGAGTAGGCGCGGCCAAACGCGCCAGACAATTCCGGCGTGAGATGTCGTTGCCCGAAGTGCTGTTGTGGCAGGCGCTGCGCACACGGCCGGACGGGATCAAGTTCCGCCGCCAGCATCCCAGTGGGCCCTATGTGCTCGATTTCTTCTGCAGCGATGCGCGGCTGGC
Organism: Sphingomonas sp. CCH15-F11; assembly: GCF_001557005.1. Lineage (NCBI taxonomy): Bacteria > Pseudomonadati > Pseudomonadota > Alphaproteobacteria > Sphingomonadales > Sphingomonadaceae > Sphingomonas > Sphingomonas sp. CCH15-F11. The sequence goes on from NZ_LSKG01000006.1 coordinate 53,857, forward strand.
GATCGAGGTGGATGGCGAAGCGCATGATCACGGTGAGCGGCCAGCGCGGGACGCCGATCGAGATGCCTGGTTTGCGAATGCCCCGATCTTGACGATGCGGATCGTAGCGCGTGACGTGCTTGGCGACCTGGATGCGGTCGTGAGGGGGATTGTCGCGGCGGCGCGGGCGCGATTGCCCCTCCACCACCCTGCGGGTGGTTCCCCTCCCCGAGGCAAGCTCGGGGAGGAATAGGCGCGCTGTCTTCATCACATCCGGAACACGCCGAAGCCGCGATCCTCCACCGGGGCCGCCAGCGTCGCGGCGAGCGCCAGGCCGAGGACGTCGCGGGTCTGGACGGGGTCGATGATGCCGTCGTCCCACAGCCGGCTGGTGGCGTGCCAGGGATTGCCCTCGTCCTCATAACGCTGGCGGATCGGGGCCTTGAAGGCTTCGGCCTCCTCCGGCGACCATTGGTCCGCGTCGCGGTGAACCGTCGCCAGCACGCTGGCGGCCTGTTCCCCGCCCATCACGCTGATCCGGCTGTTGGGCCAGGTGAACAGGAAGCGCGGGCCATAGGCGCGGCCGCACATGCCGTAATTGCCCGCGCCGAAGCTGCCGCCGATCAGCACGGTCAGCTTGGGCACCGTGGCGGTCGCGACGGCGGTGACGAGCTTCGCGCCGTGCTTGGCGATCCCCTCCGCCTCATATTTGCCGCCGACCATGAAGCCGGAGATGTTCTGGAGGAACAGCAAGGGCACGCCGCGTTGCTGGGCGAGCTGGATGAAGTGCGCGCCCTTGACCGCGCTTTCGCTGAACAGCACGCCGTTGTTGGCGAGGATCGCGACCGGCATCCCCCAGATATGCGCGAAGCCGCAGACCAGCGACGGGCCGTAGAGCGCCTTGAATTCGTGAAACTCGGATGCGTCGACCAGCCGAGCGATCACCTCGTGCACGTCATAGGGCGCGCGGACGTCGGTCGGGATGATGCCGTAGAGCTCTTCGGCCGGATATTTGGGGGGGCGCGGCGCTTGTATCCCGTTCGTGTCGAGCGAAGTCGAGACGCGCTTCTCGACTGCGCTCGAAGCGAACGGGTTGGGAGATCGGGCGAAGGGACCGGCCAAGTGGCTGACGATATCGCGTACGATGGTCAGCGCATGCGCGTCATTCTCGGCGACATGATCGACCACGCCCGACTTGCGGCCGTGCAGGTCGCCGCCGCCCAGATCCTCGGCGCTGATCTCCTCGCCGGTCGCGGCCTTGACCAGTGGGGGGCCGGCGAGGAAGATCGTGCCTTGATTGCGCACGATCACGCTTTCGTCGGACATGGCGGGGACGTACGCACCGCCGGCGGTGCAGCTGCCCATGACGCACGCGATCTGGGGAATGCCGCGCGCGGACATGTTCGCCTGGTTGAAGAAGATGCGGCCGAAATGGTCGCGGTCGGGAAAAACATCGGCCTGGTGCGGCAGATTCGCGCCGCCCGAATCGACCAGGTAGATGCACGGCAAGCGGTTCTCGATCGCGATTTCCTGGGCGCGCAGATGCTTTTTCACCGTCATCGGGAAATAGGTGCCGCCCTTCACCGTCGCGTCGTTGGCGAGGATCATCACCTGCCGGCCCGACACCCGGCCGATACCAGCGATCAGCCCCGCGCCGGGGACTTCGCCGTCGTAAAGGTCGAAGGCAGCGAGCTGGCCGATCTCGAGAAAGGGCGAGCCGGGATCGAGCAGCCGTTCGACCCGGTCGCGGGGCAGCAGCTTGCCGCGCGCGACATGCCTGGCGCGGGCGCTCTCGCTGCCGCCGAGCGCGGCCTGCGCGACATCGGCGCGGAGCTTCTCCGCCAGCGCACGATTATGTGCGGCGTTGGCGGCAAAGGCCGCATCATTTGCGGCAATCCGGGTTTCGAGCACCGGCGCGCTCATCATGGCATCCCCTGTCGTTTTGACGCTGACTAGCTGGCGCGCCGGCGCATGGGAAGCCCGCCGCATCGCTGCCGATTGCGTACCGTACCGACCCGGGCTAGAGAAATGTAGCAAGTGCCACATTTCTGGGGAAACGAGGATGGCCCTGTTCCGGTTGTTGCTGCTGGCGATGCTGGCGGTGATCCTGGTCTATACCGGTTGGGTCGGCGCAACGCATGGCTGGAATCTGATCCCCCAGTTCTTCGCCGCGATCGCGCGGATGGATTGGCAGGGACAGTTCAACCTCGACTTTCTGGGCATGTTGACGCTGTCGGCGATCTGGACCGCGTGGCGCAACCGGTTCGGCGCGCGCGGGCTGGGGCTGGCGGCGCTTGCCTTCTTCTTCGGCACGCCGTTCCTGGCCATCTATCTGACGGTGCTGATCGCACGCCACCGCGGCGACATGGTCACCGTGCTGCTGGGCGACGCGCGCGCGGCCGCGGCCTGAGACGGGATGCGGACGGACGCCGCCGCGCCGCAACTCAACGCGCTACCGGCGGATCAAAATGCACCAGTTCCAGCTTCAGCCCGTCGGGATCGGCAAAGAACAGCGCGTAATAGCCCGGGCCATAGCGCGGATAGTCTATCGGCGGGTCGAGAATGACGGCGTCGATCGAAACCAGCAGCCGGTGGAGCCGGTCGACTTCCTCCCGCTGTCGCTGGCCCAGGCGAGATGATGCAGGAGGCCGGTGATGGTCATCCGCCCCCGATCAGCTCGCGACCGATCAGCATCCGGCGGATTTCGTTGGTGCCTGCGCCGATATCGAGCAGCTTGGCGTCGCGCATGTAGCGTTCCACCGGCCAGTCGCGGGTATAGCCCGCCCCGCCCAGCGCCTGGATCGCCTCCAGGCTGACCTTCACCGCATTCTCGCTGGCGAGCAGGATCGCGCCGGCGGCGTCGAAGCGCGTCGTGCGGCCCGCGTCGCAGGCGCGCGCGACTGCATAGACATAGGCACGTGCCGAATTGAGCGCGACATACATGTCGGCGACCTTGGCCTGGATCAGCTGGAAACTGCCGATCGGTGCCCCGAACTGCTTGCGCTCGCGGACATAGGGGATGACGACGTCCAGGCACGCCTGCATGATGCCGAGCTGGATGCCGGCGAGCACCGCGCGCTCATAGTCGAGGCCGCTCATCAGCACGCCGACCCCGCCATTTTCGGGGCCCATCACATTCTCGTCGGGCACTTCGCAATCGGTGAAGACCAATTCGGCGGTCGGCGATCCGCGCATGCCCAGCTTGTCGATCTTCTGTCCGATCGCAAAGCCGGCCATGTCCTTTTCGATCAGGAAGGTGGTGATGCCGCGCGACCCCTCCCCGGTCTTGGCATAGACGACCAGCGTGTCGGCATAGGCGGCGTTGGTGATCCAGAATTTGGTGCCGTTGAGCACCCAGCCGCCCTGGACGCGATCGGCCTTGAGCTTCATCGACACGACATCGGAGCCGGCATTGGCCTCCGACATCGCCAGGCTGCCGACATGCTCGCCCGACAGCAGCTTGGGCAGGTATTTCGCCTTCTGCTCGGGGTTCGCCCAGCGCGCGATCTGGTTGATGCACAGGTTGGAATGCGCGCCGTAGCTCAAGCCCACCGAAGCCGACGCGCGGCTGACTTCCTCGCACGCGATAACATGTTCGAGATAGCCGAGCCCGAGCCCGCCATCCGCCTCCGCCACGGTGATGCCGTGCAGGCCGAGCGCGCCCATTTCGGGCCAAAGATCGCGGGGAAACCAGTCCTCCGCGTCGATGCGCTGCGCGAGCGGTGCGATACGGTCGGTGGCGAAACGCTGCGTCGTGTCGCGGATCATGTCCGCGGTTTCGCCCAGCGCGAAGTCAAAGCTCGACATCTCTCATCCTCGGTTCTGGTGTTGGCGATCGTTTAGCCGATCCCGGCGGCATTGGAAGGTTGAAGGTCGCGGACGGCCGGCGCTTTCGCGATCATGGCGCGGGTGCCGCCCGGCGCAGATGCAGGATCCGTCATCACCGTTGCACATGGACCCCGGGTCAGGCCCGGGGTGCCGGGGTGGTGTTGCATGTAAACCCGTCATGCCGGGCGGGGACCGGCACTTACGCGCGGGGTGGCTAAACTGGGCCGGGCCGGGCTATGGCGCGCGGACATGCTGAACCTGACCGACATCACCGTACGCCTGGGCGGACGCACCATCCTGGACCGCGCGAGCGCGAGCCTGCCGCCGGGGCGGCGAATCGGCCTGATCGGGCGCAACGGCGCGGGCAAGACGACGCTGGTGCGGGTCATCGCCGGGATGCTGGAGCCCGATACCGGCAGCGTCGATCGCCCGCGCGGCAGCCGCATCGGCTATATCGCGCAGGAAGCGCCCGGCGGCGACGCGACCCCGATCGAAACGGTGCTCGCCGCCGATACCGAGCGCGCGGCGCTGCTGGCCGAAGCCGAGCATCCCGACAGCATCGACCGGCTGGGCGAGATCCACGAACGGCTGAACGCGATCGACGCGCATTCCGCCCCCGCGCGCGCCGCCCGCATCCTGGTCGGGCTGGGGTTCGACGAGGACGCGCAGAACCGGCCGCTGGAAAGCTTTTCGGGCGGTTGGCGGATGCGCGTCGCACTCGCCGCGCTGCTGTTTTCCGCGCCCGACCTGCTGCTGCTCGACGAACCGTCCAACCACCTCGACCTGGAGGCGGTGATGTGGCTCGAATCCTTCCTGAAATCCTATCCGGCGACGATCCTGCTGATCAGCCACGAGCGCGATTTCCTGAACAATGTCGTCGACCACATTCTGCATCTGGAGCGCGGCAAGCTGACGCTCTATCCCGGCGGTTATGACGCGTTCGAGCGCCAGCGCGCCGAGCGCCAGGCGCAGATCGCGTCGGCGCGCGCCAAGCAGCAGGCCGAGCGCGAGAAGCTGCAGGACTATATCGCCCGCAATTCGGCACGCGCGTCGACCGCGAAACAGGCACAGTCGCGTGCCAAGGCGCTGGCGCGAATGCAGCCGATCGCCGAGCTGGTCGACGACCCCTCGCTCAGCTTCGACTTTCCCAGCCCCGACGAACTGCGCCCGCCGCTGATCACGCTCGACACCGCGACGGTCGGCTATGGCGCGACGCCGATCCTGCAGCGGCTGAACCTGCGCATCGACCCCGATGACCGCATCGCGTTGTTGGGCCGCAACGGCAACGGCAAGACGACGCTCGCGCGCCTGCTCGCCGCACAGCTCGCGCCGATGGACGGGGCGATGAACGCCAGCGGCAAGATGAAGGTCGGCTACTTCACCCAATATCAGGTCGAGGAGCTCGACCGCAGCGAGACCCCGCTCCAGCACATGACGGTGGCGATGCCAGGCGCGAGCCAGGGCGCGGTGCGCGCGCAGCTCGGCCGCTTCGGCTTTGCCGGACAGAAGGCCACGACCGAGGTCGGCCGGCTGTCGGGCGGCGAGCGAGCGCGGCTGGCGCTGGCGCTGATCACGCGGGATGCGCCGCACCTGTTGATCCTCGACGAGCCGACCAACCACCTGGACGTCGACGCGCGCGAGGCGCTGATCCAGGCGCTCGCCGCCTATGACGGCGCGATGGTGATCGTCAGCCACGACCGCCACATGCTGGAGATGACCGCGGATCGGCTGGTGCTCGTCGACGGCGGCACCGCGCGCGAATTCGACGGTTCGATCGACGATTACATCGCCTTCGTGCTGGAAAAGGACGGCGCGGGGCCGACGCGGGGTGGATCGAAGATCGACCGCAAGGAAGCCCGCCGCGCCGCCGCCGAAGCGCGCGAACAGGGCAATGCGCTGAAGAAGCGCGCGCGCGAGGCGGAGGCCGAGCTGGCCCGGCTGACCGAACGGCGGGGCGCGATCGACCGCGCGATGTTCGATCCGTCGACCGCGGCGCCCGAGCTTGCAAAGCTGACCATGACCGAACTGATGAAGCGCCGCGCCGACGTGGAGGCACAGATCGAAGCCGCCGAGGCGGCGTGGCTGGCGGCGAGCGAGGCGCTGGAGGGCATCGCGGCCTGAGTTGCGGGGCAGGGATTGGCGGCGCTCGATTTGGCCGGCCACCCCGCACCTTTCACCGCCCCACCCCACGGCACGCGCAAATGTGGGATTGTGGCGGCGGTCCGCGCCACCCTGTCGCGGGTCCGACCCGGCGGCACGGCGGACCCCGGCACGGGACCGGGGTGACGGGGCTTTTGGTTGCGAGAGCCCCGAACCGCCCACACGGGGCCGTCACCCCGGACCTGTTCCGGGGTCCACCTGTCCGCACGCGCAAATGTGGGATCGTGGCGGCGGCCTGCGCTACCCTGTCGCACGCCCGACCCGGCGGCACGGCGGACTCCGGCTCGCGGCCAGGGTGACGGGGCTTTTGGCCATCGGGGTCGCGGGCCGAGCGGCTTAGCCCCTTGCCACCCCCCGCGCGCAGGCTAGGTTTGCGCGGACACGGAACCGGGTTCAGACGGGGGATATCGATGCGAACGGGCAATTGGGCGCTGGCGCGGCTTGCGCGCGCGGGCGTGGCGCTCATGCTGGCGATCACCGCGGCGGGCCTGGCTGGGCCGGCGCGGGCGCAAGGGCTGCTCGACATCGCCTATGACCCCGCGGTGCCGACGCTGGAGCAGGTGGTCGGCCACCCGACCGGCGCGGCGATCACCCGGCCCGAGGACATCGTCCGCTATCTGGAGGCGCTGGAAAAGGCCGCGCCCGAGCGGGTGCGGATCGTGCGCTATGCCCGTTCCTGGCAGGGCCGGCCGCTGATCTATGCCGTCATCGCCGCCCCGGCGACGATCGCGCGGCTGGACGCGGTCAAGCAGGACGTCGCGCGGCTGAGCGCGGGCGCGGCGCTGAGCCCCGCCGAGACGCGTGCGCTGATCGACCGCACGCCGGCGGTCGCCTGGCTCGGCTTCGGCATCCATGGCGACGAGATCACGCCCCCCGACAGCGCGCTGGCGCTGGCCTATCACCTGCTCGCCGCGCGCGGCGATCCGTTGGTCGATCGCATCCTGGCCGAGACCGTCGTCATCATCGATCCCGCGCAGAACCCCGACGGGCGCACGCGCTTCGTCCACAGCTTCTCCGAAGCGCTGGGGCTGGCGCCGCAACCCGACCGCTATACCGCCGAACACAACCAGCCCTGGCCCGGCGGCCGGTTCAACCATTATCTGTTCGACATGAACCGCGACTGGTTTTCGGCGACCCAGCCGGAAACGCGCGGGCGCGTCGCGGCATTTCGCGAATGGAACCCGGTGGTCTTCGTCGATTCACACGAAATGGGCGGCGACAGCACCTATTATTTCGCGCCCGCGGCCGACCCCTACAATCCGCTGATCGCGCAGAGCCAGCGCCGGACCCAGGAGCTGTTCGGGCGCAATCGCGGCGCGTGGTTCGACCGGCTGGGCATCCCCTATTTCACGCGCGAGGTCTATGACGCCTTCTACCCCGGCTATGGCGACATGTGGCCGACGCTCAACGGGTCGATCGCCACCACCTTTGAACAAGGGTCGCCGCGCGGGCTGGTGTTTGAACGACGCAACGGCGAATTGCTCAGCTATCGCGACGGGGTGTTCAACAACTTCGTCGCCGCGCTCGCGACGCTGGAGACGCTGGCGGGCAATCGCGACCGGCTGCTGAACGAATATGCCGCCTATCGCCGCGCCGCGGTGGAGGAAGGCGCGCGCGCCGGCGATCGTTATTACGTGTTCGACCGCGCGGTGCGCCGCGGTCAGGCCGAGCGGCTGGCGGCGACGCTGGCCGCCCAGGGCATCGCGGTCAGCCGCCTGCCCGCCGGCACCGCGTGCGGGCGCAACTATCCCCAGGGGATGCTGGTCGTCGACAAGGCGCAACCGACTGGGCGACTCGCCCGCGCGCTGCTCGACCGCAACGTCGCGCCCGCCAGGTCGACGCCGCGGCACGACGTGATCGCCACCCCCTCCATC
>NZ_LSKG01000054.1:0-18223 GCF_001557005.1 Sphingomonas sp. CCH15-F11
GGTCCGGCTCAGGCCGCGAGCCGCCGCTCCACTTCCTCGATTCCGAGCGCCTTGATACGTTTGGTCAGCGCTTCCAGGCGAGAGGCGGGGAGCCTGAGCAACCCTGCCTTCTCGATCGTCCTGATCGCCTCCTCGCGCTCGCGTTTCGCGAGCTGCTCGCGGCGCTCCGCCAACCGGCGCTCCTCTTCCTCGAGCGCCTGTCGTTCCTGTTCCAAAGTCCGTGCCATAAGGGCCTCGCTGTTCAAAGCTGATCGGGCCGTGAACGCGGCCTATTGTTGAAGCGCGTTGATCACGCATTCAAGGGGCTTGGCATGTTTCGGGCGGCTCGGCGGCACCTTCCGGCGCCGCCGCACGGGCTCTACTCGCGTGTCGAAGACACGCTCACGAAGCCCGCACGCGTCGTCTTCGCCCATTCGGGTGACGATCCCTGCCGATCGGGTTCGGCCTTCATATCCGAGCCGCGGACGTTCCGGACAGCTGGCGACGCAGGCCGCAGCTTCCCACTTTCGCGCCAGCCGTTCGCGGCGGCGCCGGTTCCGCGCGACGCGCGGCTCCATTCCCGGCCGGAGCCGGGACCCACCCCTGAACGACGATCACCAGGACCGCTTGGGGACCTGGAGCAATCCTGATAGATTCTAGCACACCCTACGCACCTAGCGGTGCAAGTTTCCGGGGTATGTCAATGGCTTACGAGCAATCTGGTGAGTGCCACGCCGTGGGACAGTTCGGCGCTTAGGTCCGATCCCAGCTATTCCAATGGCTTAGGCGTCCCACGCGGTCACACGCAGTCCGTGCGACGGCAATACCCTTTGCGCTGAGTGCGGCGATCGACTATAAGGCTCGTCGCCTCTTTCAATCCCCACCAGCCTCTCTGCTAGGAGGCTGGTTTGTCCACTACCAGGCATTGCACGGTTCGGCTGAACCGCCAGCAGCACGATCGCATCCTCGCGCTCGCTACCGAGCAGAATTGCAATCCGTCGGAGGTGATCCGGGCGGCCGTTGATGCCTATCTCGGCACCGCCACGCTCCTCACGTCAAGCCATCGCCGGCTCGCGCGCATCAGCGAGTTCATGCAGCTTGCGCTCGACGTCATCATCAGCGAGCAATATCCCGAGTTCCGCGACCGGATCATCGCCAACGCCGACAAGCGCCTGGAGCAATACCATGGCGCGTAACGACATCCGCACCGACGGCCGGCCGATCCCGCTGACCCACCATTCCGCACGCGGAAAAGTCCAACGCAACTCGGGCAATTTCACCCGCGGCAGCCAGCTCCTGACCCACGAGCTGCTGATGTGGTTCGCCGGCGCAAAACTTCCCTTCGTCGTCTGGTTCTTCGTGTTCCTCGCGGCCTGGTTCGTGATCATGTCGCTCAAACTGGACGAGCACGGCTTCCAACTCGTCTGCATGAAGATCTACGCCATGCTCTGGGAATGGGTCGGCTTCGACCCGACGAAGCGCGTCAACGTCAGGCTTCCGAGCGGCGAACTCCACCGCACGATCATGGCCGTGGTCCCGTTGATGCCCGAGGTCCAGCGGGCCTGGAGCATCGCCATGCGCGGCCTTCTCGGCGCACTGCTTTTCTCGGTGTTCCTCACCGTTCCCCTGTCGATCTGGTTCGTCGATCTCTCGCGTCGCCGTGGCAAGACGATCCTGCAGGAGCGGCACGAGCGCGGCGCTATGCTGGTCGATCGCGAGGTCCTCGTTGCCGAGGTCTCGCAGCATAACGCGGCCGCCTTCGAGATGGACGTGCGCAAATGCTTCCCGGGCCAGTCGCCCAAGCAGGTGCTCGCGCTTCCCTTCACGGCGCGCAAGCGCGCCGGAATCCACCATCCCTACACGCTCGCCGGCATCCCCTTTCCGCACCGGATGGAGCAGTCGCACACCATGCTGATCGGTACGACCGGCTCGGGCAAGACCACCGAGCTCCGGAGCCTCGTCCGGCAGATGCGCGAGCGTCAGGACAGCGCCGTGATCTTCGACCTGACCGGTGCCTATGTGGAGGCCTTCTACGACCCGGCACGTGACACGATCCTCAATCCGATGGACCGTCGCTGCCCTGCATGGTCGATCTTTTCGGACTGCCGCACGCACAGCGAGTTCACCGCCGCCGCCGCCGCTCTCATCCCCGCCGATGGCGGCTCGTCCGAGCCTTTCTGGGCGCTCGCAGCGCGGACCCTGTTCATCGAGATGTGCATCCGCTTGGTCGAGCGGGGCCAGACGACCAACCTGGCGCTCTCCGAGAACCTGATGACCGCCGATCTGAAGCGGGTCCATCGCTTCCTCCAGAACACGATCGCCGACCCGCTGACCGCGCCCGAAGCGGCGCGCATGGCGGAGTCGATCCGCGCCGTCTTCAACACCAATGCGCAGGTCCTGCGCTTCCTTCCCGACACGGGCGAGCCGTTCTCGATCCGGGACTGGATCACCGGCGAGAAGCAGCCCGGGTCGATCCTCTTCATCACCTCCAACTACGTCGATCTGCCGATGAACCGGGCGCTGCTGACGCTTTGGATGGACCTCGCGATCAACCGCCTCATGACAATGCCGCGCACGCGCGAGTTGCGGACCTGGTTCATGTTCGACGAGCTCGGCGCGCTGCACAAGCTGCCGGCAATCGAGAACGGCCTTCAGACCGCGCGCGCGTTCGGCGGCGCCATGATCCTCGGCATTCACAGCTTCGAGAAACTGATTGAGGTTTATGGCGAGCAAGGCGCCCGCAACCTCGCCTCGCTGGCACGTTCCAAGCTGATCCTTGCGACGGCCGATCTCGACACCGCCGAGCAGTGCGCGCGCTACATCGGCAATCGCGAAGTGCGGCAGATGGATGAAGCCTATAGCTATGGCTACAACAACACCCGCGACGCCTCGACACTGACTCCTAGGAAACAGGTCGAGCCGCTCGTGATCGCGGACGACATCACGAACCTGCCGTCGATGCACGGCTTTGTGAAGTTCCCCGACGGCTTCCCCGCCGCGCGCATCCAACTCCTCTGGAAGGACTATCCGCAGGTCGCCGAGGGCTTCCTGCCGCGACCCGACCTTCAGCCGGTCCGGTCAAGGCGCGGAGAGGAGGTGTTCGACGATGGCGGGGAGGGCGACGCGGGCGGGCGGGATGGCGCCGGCCAGGTCGTGGAAGGGGCCGTCGAGCCGGTCAACATCGCCAAGGAAATGGCCGCGCGGATCCTTTCCGCGGAGGCAACGGAGGAGCACAACCAAGCGAGCCGCCCGCCAGCCGAGCGCACCGAGGATCGCGGCGAGGAGCAAGCTCCGCGCGCGCACGCCGCCGATCGGGCGCAGGCGGTCCGCAATGCGCCCGATCAGGCGCAGGCGCCAACGGAAGGCCGTGACGATCGCCGCGAGAGTCGCGCTGGCCGAACGGCGCCCACGCCCGAGGATCAGACGCTCGCCGAATTGCGGCAGGACTTCTCCGCGAGCCGCGATCATGACGGCGCAGACATGGGAATCTGACCCATGCTCTCGGTCGCATCGGTCCGTTCCGCGTCCGGCGCCGCCGGCTACTTCGCGAAGGACGACTATTACACGGTCGAAGGCTCGTCGGAGATCAGCGCCTGGGGCGGGGAAGGTTCCGCCGCGCTCGGCCTTTCGGGCGAGGTGTCGAAGGAGGCATTCGAGGGCGTTCTCAACGGCATCTTGCCGGGCGGCGAGGCCGTCGCCCAGGTCGAGAACCGGCGGGCCGGAGTCGATCTCACCTTTTCGGCCCCGAAATCCGTTTCGGTGCTCGCCTATGTCGCCGGCGACAAGCGCATCCTCGGTCCCGACGGCGCCAACATGAAAGCCGTGACCCGCGCAATGGCCTGGGTAGAGAGCAACCTCGCCGAGGGGCGCAAGGACATCGAAGGCCGCAAGGTTCCGATGCGGAGCGGAAACCTCGTCTACGCGCTCTTCCAACACGACACGAGCCGCGCCCTCGACCCGCAGGCCCATGTCCACGCCGTCATCGCCAACCTGACCAAAATGAACGACGGCAAGTGGCAGGCGCTCCACGCAGACAAGATCTGGTCGAACAACTCCGTGATCGGCTCGATCTACCATGCCTTCCTGCGCGAGGAGCTCGAGAAGCTCGGCTACCAGGTGGAGCTCAAGGGCAAGCACGGCACGTTCGAGATCGCCGGCGTGCCCAAGCCGGTGCTCGACGCGTTCAGCCAGCGCCGCGAGGCGATACTCGAAAAGGCGGCCGAGCTCGGCATTGTATCGGCCAAGGGGCGGGACGGCGTCACCACCAACACGCGCGATCCCAAGCTCAACGTCGAGGATCGCGAGGCGCTGCGGCAGGCATGGATCGACAAGGCGGCAGCGCTCGGTTTCGACGGCAAGTCGCTCCTCGACGCAGCCCTCGCCCGGGCGGCGCAACGCGATCCCGGCAGCGCGCTCGAGCGCGGCTACCGCGCCGTATCGGAAGCGGTGTCGACGGCATGGGACAAGCTCGGGTCGGCCCTGCGCGCGCACGATCCTCTCGTCGATCGCGGCCTTGCGCGAGTGACCACCTCGCCGGCCGAAGCACGCGCGCAACTGGCGGTCGCCTCCGCCGTCCGGATGCTGTCCGAACGCGAAGCCGCCTTCAGTGTCCACCAGCTCGGCAAGACCGCGCTCGACCTCGGGCTGAAGGGAGTGACAGTCGACCATGTCGAGCGGCGGATCGAGCAGCTTGTCGGGCGTGGCCAGCTCATCGCGGGCGATGCGCGGATCGGCGACACGCACCCGCGGATGGTCACGACCCGGGAAGCCCTTCTGACCGAGGAACGGATCCTCGGGGCAGTCGAGGAGGGCAGGGGGCTCGCCTCGCCCATCCTCGCCGCGCAGGACGCTCCAGGGCGGCTCCAGGCGGTCGCAGACAGGGAGCTCAACGCCGGCCAGCTCGGCGCGGCCGCGCTGATCCTTTCCTCTGAGGACAGGACCGTCGCGATCCAGGGCATCGCCGGCGCCGGCAAGTCGACCATGCTGCAGGCGGTTGCGCGTGTCGCGGAAGCCGAGGGCCGCGCCGTCGTGGGCCTGGCCTTCCAGAACAAGATGGTCGCCGATCTCGCGGAAGGGGCAGGGATCAGATCCCAGACGATCGCCTCGTTCATCCTCGCCAACGAGCGCCACGTTCAGGCCGGGGGGCCCGCATACGACGAAGCCCGCGCCGCGCTCGCCGGCTCGATGCTCATCGTCGACGAAACCTCGATGGTCTCGTCCGACGACATGCTCAAGCTCCACCAGATCGCCGCCGCGCTCGGCGTCGACAAGCTCGTCCTCGTGGGCGACCGCCAGCAGCTCTCTTCAATCGACGCCGGCAAGTCGTTCGCGCTCATCCAGGCGGGTGGAGGCACGATGGCGCGAATGGACGAGAATATCCGGCAGCGCACGGATCAGCTCCGCACCGTCGCGGCGCTCGCCAACCTCGGCGAAGCGTCCAAAGCGATGAAGGCGCTGGGCGAAAGCGTCGTCGAGCATCAGAGTCCGGCGCTCCATGCGGCCGAGATGTGGCTCGGCCTTTCCGCCGCCGATCGCGAGGCGACGGCCGTGTTCGCGTCGGGGCGCGCGGCGCGAGCGGTCATCAACCAGCGGATCCAGGCCGGCCTCGCCACCGAAGGCAGCGTGCGAGGGGAGGGCATCCACCTCACGGTGTACGAGCGCGTCAACACCACGCGCGAGGAGCTGCGCTATGCGGCCACCTATCAGGCCGGGCAGACGCTCGAGGTCGGCCGCGGCGGCGGCCAGGACGTCGGCCTGGCCGCTGGCCGCTATGACGTCGCCAAGGTCCACCCGAACGGCAAGGTCGACCTGAAGCTCGGCAACCGGTCCATACGCTTTGATCCGCAGAAGCTGTCGCCGACCGAAAAGCGCGACCGGCTGCAGCTCAGCGAGAAAAAGGATCTCCACCTGCGTGAGGGCGACCGCATCCGCTGGACCGCCAACGACAAGGAACGCGGGCTCCACAACTCGGCGCTGGCGCGGGTGCTCGCGGTCGACGCCGAGGGCGTGACCGTCGAGACCGCCGGCAAGGAGAGGCTGACGCTCGATCTCGGCGACCCGATGCTGTCGCGGCTCGACCTTGCCTACTCGCTCAACATGCACATGGCGCAGGGCATCACGACCGACAAGGCAATCACCGTCATGTCGAGCCAGGAGCGCCATCTCTCCAGCCAGCGCCTGTTCAATGTCGGAGTCACGCGCGTGCGCGATGAGCTCACGATGGTGGTCGACGACAAGGAGAAGCTCGAGCGCCAGCTCGACAACAATCCGGGCAACAAGACGTCGGCACTCGAAACCGTCGGTCGCCTCGACGTTGATCACGAACGCACACGCGGCAAGAGCAGCGGACCCCGCGAGAAGCTTCATGTCGGCCCGGTCGACCTGGCGGACCTGCCGCCGTTGCCGGGTGAGCTGCCGTCCCCGGCCCACACGCAAGGCGCCGCCGCCGCTGCTGCCGGCGCTTCCAAGTCACCGCCCGACCTCAAGCCGGACCGTGGCGACGCTCTGCCGCCGCTGCCGGAACGGAGCCTGGGGCTCGACCTGTGAAGACCGGCCGGCCGGACGCCGGAGCTTGATGATGGAGACGACGATGAGTGGATGGGATTTTGACGAGGTGGGCAAGTTCGGCAGCGCCAAGGCCGCCGAGGATTTTGCCAAGCGCAACGATGTCGATCCGCGGGACATCCGGACGCGCGACACCCGGGACGGTGTCGAACTGGAGATCCGGCGCTCGAGCCTCGATCGGCGCGGGCTCAAGGACAGCGGCGAGGGCCGCCGCGACGGCTGGAGCTGACTTTCAAAGCGGGCGCGGCTGCGCCTGGACATCGCCCACAATGAGGGAGCCTGACATATGCCCAGCCTCATCGGATCGTCCCTCGCGATGATCATATTCCTCGGCTGCGCGTTCGCGCTGCTGATATTGCTCAACAGCAGCTCGTCGCGTCCCGATGGTCAGCCCGAGCCGGTCCCAGCGCAAGCAGAACCGGTCGCGCGGCAGTTCCTAACCGAAAGGGAGGAGGCCATGCTGGCCGCGATCGAGCAGATACTGCCCGGCCATCGCATCCACGCCCAAGTATCCATGGGAGCGCTCCTGCGGGCACCCCGCCGCGATGGACGCAAGGCCAGCGCGGCGGATCGCAACAGCTTCTCGCAAAAGATTGTCGATTTCGTCGTGCAGGATCGCTTGAGCGGATCCGTCGTCGCCCTGGTCGAGGTCGACGATTCCTCTCACGTCGCGCGTCGCGACCGGGAACGCGATGCGATGACGCAGCGCGCGGGCTACACGACGATCCGCATTCCGGCCCGGGCCAAGCCGGCCCTTCCAGATGTCCGGCTCGCGCTCGCGCCCCTCCTTCAGTCGAGAACGAGCATCTCGGCGGCTGAAGACCGGCAGGCGGGCGATGCTTGATCAGCGGCCGGCGCCGGCGAAGCTCCCCGCTCGGCGCACCAGTTTTCGCGAGCCTACCGCGACCCCTGAGCTTCCGCGCCCACGGCCACGCGCTATGCCATCGGAGCGACACTTGAAGGCGATGGGTGGGCCCGGCCCCGCGATCCTGTTGCTTCGGCACCCTTGCATCCACTGGAGCCGGACGGCAGCCTTTTGCATGCGCCCCGCGCCTCTGCCGATATCGAAGCGCGCCGGCTGCGGCCGTGTCCCCCGAACCTCACCACGGGAGGGTTGCCGTGGGCCTCGATGACAGGGACTATATGCGCGAACGGCGGCGCAGGGAGGGACGCTTCGGAGGCGCCCCGTGGTTCGATGGTACCAACCGGGGTTTCGACTATCAGAAGGGCCGCAAGGTGCGGTTCGGTCCCCACCCCATGCAGAAGTGGATCATTCTGCTGTCCGCCGCCTCCTTCCTTTAACCGATGTACCGGGAAGCGAGGCGCAGTGGCTGGCTCCCCGATCGGGAAGCAGCCTTGCCTTTTCCGCCCTCTGGAGCGTCACGGTGAACGCGGCCATAGAGCCGCACGATGCTACATCGCGCATGCGGGTGGTGACGGCATCGGCCAATGCTGTCGTCCAACTGTTCGACCCCGGATCCGACCACCACGTCATCTCAGTCTACGTTCATGGCGACGATGACGTCACTGTCCCGGTTCCGCCTGGCACCTATCGGATGCGTGTCATCGAGGGCGACAAATGGCATGGACCCGTGAAGTTCTTCGGACCATCGACGACTTATGAAAGCGTCGTGAAGCTCATGACATTCACGCGACGGCATTTCGGGGGGATAGACCTGCATCGACGCCCCGATGGAACGTTGAAGACCCGGGTCAAGATCGGCGACCCGCCGCCTTTGCTTGCCGCCGAGGGGAAGGGGAGGTGACCCGCCGAGCCGGCGCGGTTCAGCGCTCCCCACCGATGGCGGCATCGAGCGCCGCTTCAAGTCGATCGATCACTGCGGCCCGGCTCGCCACTTTGGGGAGTTCGCGGCGCGCAAAATCCTGGAGCCGCCGCACATCCCGCACTGGCAGGCGCAACGTCAGGATCGTCCGGTCCAGCGCGGACGGATCGATCGCATCCGCCTCTTTGCCGGCTACGAGAAAGTGCTCGAGCAGACGCTTGCGGGCGGCGAAGCTCCAGCCCAGCGCGGCAAGCTCATCCGGCGTGAGTGCGAGGAGCGCGAGCGCGACATCCATGATATCTTCGAAGGGCAGCAGGACGCGTACGACCCGTCCGCCCCGCTCGCGCCAGCGCCTAAGCGGACCGCGCTTCACTGCAAGGTCGGCCTTGCATCCTCACCGTCCAACGATTGTAGGGCGGCCAGTATCTCGTCGACGGACACGGGCTGCCGGGCCCCTGGCGGCCGGCGGAGCGCCGGCTGGCCCTCGACCGCGACGCGATCGGATGCCCAGGACGCGAGGATGGCGCGCTTCACCTCCGGTTCGAGCGTCGGGTGCCCCGCAACCTCGAACGGATGGAGATATCGGGAAACAGGCTGCGACATGAATACCTCCTTTCGCTTCGTCGCGGCTAGCTTCAGGCTCAGCTTATCGCCGAGATTTGGAAGCGATTTGAACCAGATCAAGAGGCGAGGGCAGGGGGAAGACACGGCTGCGATCCTCTCGGCGCAGGCGCGTGCAACGCCGCTGCCTTAGACGCTGAACCGATGCCTCGGGATGCGAGCCGCGCGCAGCCGATCAACCACGCTTACAGCGCCAGCATCTCCTGGACCGGTCCCGCTCCGATCTCTTCGATGAGGAACGTTCGCGCCGCAGGCGTCTCAAGCAGATCGATCTCCGGTATGCTATGGTCGAGCCACTGCATCACCTGGCGGCGATGGATGATCGCGCCGTGCCGTTCCTGGTAGCGCGCTACCTCAGGGTTCGCGGCGACGGTCACGACACGATAGCAGAGCGGCCAATCGCCCATCGGCGGCTCCCAAACCGCAGCGAGATAGAAGTGGTTGCCGCCGTCGAGCATGACGCGGTAGCGCTTCCGTCCGACGGTCATATGGAACTCGCTTGCCGGGATCAGACAGCGATGGGCCGGGAACGTCCGCCCTTCCGCCCGCACGAAGCGGTAGCTGTCGCCGTCGCTGAACCGCGGGTTTGATCCCCAGGTCGCCTCGACCATCTCGATTTCGCTGGCATCGTCCGGATTTCGCCGGATGATGGCGCGGCGAGCGCCCAGCGGCGCGTCCGGATCGAAAGGTGTTGGCGGCTCCATGCCAGAGAACACAATGGGAACGATAAAGCGCCGCAAGGAAGGCTGACGAACGGTGTGCAACGATTATCGCCTGGAGGTGGATATCGCCTCGATCGCCGAGGATTTCGACGATCTGAAGATCAAGATCAAAATGCCCGAAGGCACGCCGAACGTGCCGGCACGCGAGGATATCAAGATCAACGATACCGCGCCGATCGTGCGCAGCGTTGAAGGCGAGCGCGGCGCTGGCGAGCTGGTCAACCGCAAGTGGAGCTGGCCAGGCCAAGGCGGCAGGCCGGTTTATAATTTCCGCTCGGAGGGCCGCGAATTCACCAGCGGTCGCTGCCTCATATTGGCCGATGGCTTTTATGAATTCACCGATCCCCAGCCGGGCCAGAAGCGGAAAACCAAGTGGCTGTTCACGATGGACGACCATGACTGGTTCTGCATAGCCGGCATCTGGCGCTCGCACTCCCAGGCCGGCGAAGCCTTCACCATGCTGACGATGGAGCCGGGCGAGGACGTGAGGCCGTATCATCATCGCCAGATCATCCCGTTGAAGCGCGATCAATGGGCGGATTGGTTGGACCCGTCGGTGCCGGCATCGGATGTGCTGACCGCGCTTCCGAAAGGCACCCTGACGGTCACGCGAGTATTCCCGCCCAGCGAGCCGGCACTGCTCTGACGATGCCCGGCGCGACCTCCCTCGACCGTTTCGTCGAAGCACAGACACTGGCCTATGCCGGCGCGCTTGCGGAGATCCGTCGCGGCGCCAAGCGTTCGCATTGGATCTGGTACATCTTCCCGCAGCTCGCCGACCTCGGTCGAAGCTCAGCAGCAAAGCATTTCGGCATCCGCTCGGCCGATGAAGCGGCCGCATATCTCGATCATCCGGTGCTCGGAGCGCGCTATCTCGAGTGCGTGGCCGCGCTACAGGATTTGCCGACCAGCGACCCCGTAGGGGTGTTCGGCGAAGTCGACGCGATGAAGCTGCGCTCGTCGCTGACCTTGTTCGAGGCAGCCCGGCCGGCGGCATTGCTGGCGGCGGCACTCGACCGCTGGTTCGGCGGCAAGCGTGACGAGATGACGCTACGGCTGCTTGGCGGCGTCTGACTCTGCTTGACGAAGATCGGATAGAGGGGGAACATAGGGCGAACAAATGAGTCGTTAGCGTGCCCGATGTTTGCCCAACCGCCACCTCTCGATCGGCCGCGCGCCGATCAAATCGCTGCGCTTCGCGCACAGCTTGCGCACGCCCAGAGCCGGCACGGGCCGGCGCTGGCGTTCGGGCTGGCGGCGCTCGACGACCGATTAGCCGATCACGGCCTCGATGGTGCAGGCCTCCACGAGATCGCGCCGGCGCGGCCGTCGCTGAGTGACGACGCTGCCGCGACGCTGTTCGCAGCGGGTATCGCCGCCCGCTTCGCATCGCAACCCGGCTTCACCGTGCTGTGGGCGCTCTCGAAATTCGACTTGTACGCGCCCGGCCTCGAACAGGTCGGGCTCGGCCCCGATCGCATCCTCTATGCCCAAGGCCGCAAGGAGGCCGAGGTGCTGGCGATGGCAGAGGACGCTCTGCGCGATGGCTCGGTCGCCTGCGTGATCGCCGAAGTCAGGGCGGCGGATCAGACCGCCACACGCCGCCTCCAGCTTGCGGCATCGGACGGCAAGACGCCGATGCTGCTCTACCGCCGACACCGCACTCGCGACCGATGCCCGCTCGATCAGCCCTCGTCGGCGATGACGCGCTGGCGGATCGGCTGTGCGTCGTCGGCGCGGCTGCCCTATCCCGGGGTCGGCCGCGCCCGCTGGTTCGTCGAGCTGGTCCGCCAGCGGAACGGCAATCCTTTTTCCCTCGAACTCGACGCATGTGATGATCAGGGTCGCCTCGCTCTACCTGCCGCAACTGCCCATAGAGCGACTGCGACGGCTGGAGCGGCCAGCCAAGCCGCCTGAGGCGCTGCCGGCCCCATCAAAGCCCAAACCTCGAGCGCCGGTCGACGACGATCCCGGCGCCTGCTCGGTGCCGCGCGGCGGCGGCTGGCGGCCGGGCGCGCGATGGGCGCTCGCCGGTCACGGCGGCGCAACCTGGCCGCGCGTTGGCGCGCTGCCTGACAAGCCTAGCCAGGGCGAGAGCGGTGCACTCCCGGCGCACAAGCGGCCGACCATGCGCGAGATGGGACGACGCAGCGAGGCCGCCGACAATCCGTTCAAGGCAATGCCGCCCGACGAAGGCGTGCGCGGCGATGCGCCCGTCGCTGCCGCCCTCATCGGGACATGGGCGCGGCCGACCATCCTGGTCGAACGTGTCGGCCAGCGCGATGTCGTCACCGCCGCCTGTCCGCAAGCGCTGGACCTCGGCTTACGCCCCGGCATGGCAGCCGCGCACGCCCGCGCGCTCGTCGCCGAGCTCGATGTGCGCGACGCTGAGCCCAAGAACGATCGCGGCGTGCTCGACCGCCTCGCGCTGCATGCGGTCGGGCACTGGACACCGACCGCCAGTGTCGCCGGAGCCGATGGCCTGTGGCTCGACCTCACGGGCACGACCCACCTGTTCGGTGGTGAGCAGCGCTTCTGCCGACGGCTGCTCCGCTTCCTGCACCGGCTCGGATTTACAGCGACCATCGCAATCGCCGGCTCGCCCGGCGCGGCGCATGCGCTCGCACGCTACGGCGGCGAACGCGTCACCATCCTCCCGCCCGGCACCGAGACCCAGGCGATTGCCGACCTGCCGCTGGCGGCGCTGCGGCTTGAGCCCGACGCCCTGGCTTCTGCGGCACGCTTCGGCCTGGAGCGGGTGGCCGATCTCTATCCGATCGCGCGCGGACCACTTGCCCGGCGGCTGGGCATGAAGACCGTCACCCGACTCGACCAGGCGCGCGGGCTGGTGGCCGAGCCGATCGTGCCGGTGATGCCGTTTGAGGTGCCGCGCGTCGAGCGCCGCTTGCTCGAACCGATCGGCACGGCCGAAACGCTCACGCAGGTCATCGGTGACCTCGTCGACGATCTGGTCTGCGTGCTGCAGGCGCGGGGGCTCGGTCTGAGGGCTGCGGTTCTCACCTGCGTTCGCGTCGATGGAGTCGAACAGCGGATCGGGCTCGGCGCGGCCAAGGCGACGCGGGAGGCCAAGCATCTCAAGCGGATGCTCGCCATGCGGGTCGAGCGGATCGAACCCGATCTCGGTATCGAGGCGATGTCGCTCTCGGCACCGCGGGTCGAGGATTTGATGCCCGTGTCGCTTGGCGCTGGGCTTGCCGAGCCCCGCGTTCCCGATCTGGCGCCGCTGGTCGACCAGCTCACCGTCCGCGCTGGTGATGGAGCGCTGTTCCGCATCGGGGCGCAGGAAAGCGACGTACCCGAGCGCGCCACGCTGCGCGCCGCCGCGCTGGCGTGCCCGGCGGGCTGGCCAAAGTGGAAGCGGCCGGCGCGACTGCTGCGCCGCCCTGAGCTGCTGTCCAGCGTCGTGGCGCTGCTCCCTGATCATCCGCCGCGCCGGTTCGTCTGGCGCGGCCAGCCCTATCGCGTGGTCGCCGGCGATGGCCCCGAGCGCATCCACGGCGAATGGTGGCGAACCGAGCGCGAAATGTGGGCGGTCCGCGACTATTTCCGGGTCGAGGTTGAGGGCGGCGAACGCTTTTGGCTGTTCCGTCGCGGCGATGGCGTCGAAGGCAGCACCGGCGATCTGAGCTGGTACATGCACGGGCTGTTCGGCTGATGGCGACCTACGTCGAACTTCAGGTCACGAGCCATTTCTCGTTCCTGCGCGGCGCGTCTTCGCCGGAGGAGCTGTTCTCGGCCGCCGCGCTGCTAGGTCACAAGGCGCTGGGCCTGACCGATTGGGGCGGCGTGCCCGGCGTCGTGCGCGGCTGGCGCGGCCAGAAAACGACCGGCGTCCGGATGATTGCCGGAGCGCGGCTCGATCTGACCGATGGCCGCGCGTTGCTGGTCTATCCGACAGATCGGGCGGCGTGGCCGCGGCTCACGCGGCTGCTTTCGGTCGGCAAGGCGCGCGGCGGCAAGGGCTGCTGCATTCTCGACTGGAGCGATGTCGTCGCGCATGCCGAGGGACTGATCGCGGTCCTTGTGCCGGACGTGCCCGACGACACCACCGCCGGGCAACTCGCCGAGCTGCACGAGACGTTCGGGCCGCGTGGCTATTTAGCCCTGTCACTGCGTCGCCGCCCCGATGATGCCCAGCGCCTGTTCGAACTGGATAAGCTGGCCCGGCGCACCGGCACGCGCAGCGTCGCGACCGGCGACGTGCTGTACCACACACCGGCGGCGCGGCCGCTGCAGGACGTGATGACCGCGATCCGTGAGAAGACCACGATCGACGCGCTCGGCTTCCGCCGCGAGCGGTTCATGGATCGTGACCTAAAGTCGCCCCAGGAAATGGAACGGCGGTTTGCAGCATTTCCCGATGCCATTCGGGCAAGCGCCGACATCGCCGCGCAATGCACATTCGACCTCGGCGAAATCCAGTATCAATATCCTTATGAGCAAGCCATGGCCGGCCGTAGCGCTCAGGAGGCGCTGACCTTTCTCACCGAGGAGGCGGCCGCCCGCGCATTTCCCGAGGGCCTGCCGCAACGTTATCGCGATCAGATTACCCATGAGCTGCGATTGATCGATCAGCTCGGTTACGCGCCCTATTTCTTGACCGTCAACTCGATCGTTGCGGAAAGCCGCCGCCGCGGCATTCTGTGCCAGGGCCGCGGGTCGGCCGCCAATAGCTGTGTCTGCTACCTGCTCGGCATCACGTCGATCGATCCGATCAAGCATGAGCTGCTGTTCGAGCGTTTCGTGTCGGGCGAGCGCAAGGAACCACCCGATATAGACGTCGATTTCGAGCACGAGCGCCGCGAAGAGATCATCCAATGGATTTATGAGACCTACGGCCGCGACCGCTCGGCGCTGACTGCCGTCGTGACCCGCTTTCGAACGCGCGGCGCGGTGGCAGAAGTCGGCAAGGCACTGGGGCTCCCTCGCGATCTTACCAAGTTGCTGACCGGCCTCGTCTGGGGCTGGTCGGTCGACGGCATCACCGATGAGCAGATCGCCAGCCTCAACCTCAACGCCGAGGACCATCGGCTGAAGCTCACCCTGCTCCTCGCCCGCCAGCTCATCGGTACGCCGCGGCACCTGTCGCAGCATCCCGGCGGCTTCGTGCTCACGCAGGACCGGCTGGACGATCTCGTGCCGATTGAACCGGCCCGGATGGAGGACCGGCAGATCATCGAATGGGACAAGGACGACATCGACGAGCTGAAATTCATGAAAGTCGACGTGCTGGGTCTCGGCATGCTGGGTTGCATGAATCGCGCCTTCAATCTGCTGCGGGACTGCAAGGGCATCGAGATTGGTATGGCCGACCTGCAGGACGACGACCCCGACGTCTATGCGATGATTCAGAAGGCGGACACGCTCGGCGTCTTCCAGATCGAGAGCCGTGCGCAAATGTCGATGCTGCCGCGGATCAAGCCCAAGGAGTTTTACGATCTCGTGATCGAGGTCGCCATCGTCCGGCCTGGCCCGATCCAGGGCGACATGGTCCATCCCTATCTTCGCCGCCGCGAGGGCAAGGAAAAGCCTGAATATCCGAAGCCCGAGCTGCGCGCCGTGCTCGAGAAAACCCTGGGCGTGCCGTTGTTTCAGGAGCAGGCGATGAAGGTCGCCATCGTAGGAGCGGGCTTTACCCCGGCCGAAGCCGATCAACTACGCCGTGCGATGGCGACCTTCAAGCTGACCGGTGGCGTCAGCCACTTCTATGACAAGCTGGTCGGCGGAATGGTCGAGCGCGGCTATCCCAGGGACTTCGCCGAGCGGACATTCAAGCAGATCGAGGGGTTCGGCAGCTACGGTTTCCCCGAAAGCCACGCCGCCTCTTTCGCCAAGATCGTCTATGCGAGCTGCTGGATGAAGCACCATCATCCGGACGTCTTTTGCGCGGCGCTGCTCAACGCTCAGCCGATGGGGTTCTATGCGCCCGCGCAGATCGTCGCCGACGCGCGTAAGCATGGTGTCGAGGTCCGGCCGGTGTCCATCAACGCTAGTCATTGGGACTGCACGCTCGAGCACGGCAGCGGCGGCTACAGGGCGGTGCGGCTCGGGTTCCGGCAGGTGCGCGGGCTCGCCAATGTCCATGGCGCGGCGATTGTCGGCGCGCGCGGGCCGGCGCCATTCGAGAGCGTCGAGGAGGTGTGGCGCCGGGCCGGTGTGCCCCGCGCCGCGATCGAACGGCTCGCAGAGGCCGACGCGTTCCACTGCATCGCGCATGACCGGCGCCAGGGATTATGGAAGGTAAAGGGTCTCGGCGAGGCACCGCTACCGTTGTTCGCCGCGGCTGACGAGCGGGAAGCGAAATTCTCGCCGGAGGGCTTGGAGCCCGTGGTCGCTCTCCGACCGATGACCGACGGCCGCGAGGTGGTCGAGGACTATCGCTCGACCCAGCTTTCGTTGCGGGGGCATCCCGTCAGCTTCCTGCGCGACCAGCTCGATAGGATGAAGGTCGTGCGGTGCGCCGATCTCGCCGCTATCCGCGACGGGCGCAATGTCGAGGTCGCCGGCGTCATCCTCGTGCGCCAGCGCCCCGGCTCGGCCAAGGGCGTGCTGTTCGTGACGATCGAGGACGAGACCGGCATCGCCAACGGCATCCTGTGGCCTGACCGGTTCGAGATCTACCGGCGCCCGGTCATGTCCGCATCGATGATCGCGATGCGCGGTCGGCTGCAGAAGGAGGGCGAGGTCATCCACATCATCTGCGACCGCATCACGGACCACGACGAGTTGCTGAGGTCCGTTGGCCGCATGGACTTCCGTTTTCCGGCCGGCCATGGCGACGGAGCGAAGAGCGGTGGTGGCCCCGATCCGCGTGACCCGTACTTCGCGCGCGCCCGCACGCTCGCCTCGCCGCCGTTCGGAACTGCGATCAACGAAGCCGAGGTTCTGCGCATCCGCAGCCATGACTTCCACTAACAGGACCGCGCTCCGCCAGGGCCGCGGTGATCATGGGCTTTGATCATCGGCAGACCGGATGTGCGGTAGCGCCGCCTCAACCGCCGTCCTGGCGCCGCTGAGATAGCTCTTCCACATCGGCTTTCCCTCGAACGTGATATTCTCGGGATGCCCATCAAGACGGCAAAGGGCACGAGCCGCTGCTTCGATCGCGCGTTCAAGATCAGGCATTGAAACTCTCCCTCCGGGACGCGAGTCAGGTCACCGCAGCTTGTCGCGAAACCTCCATGCCATCCAGCTCAAGAGGCACAGATTGAAAAGCGCGAGCGCGAGGGAAGTGCGGCAAGTCATGGACGATCACCTTCGCTCCGACGAACCGCATGTTCAGCCTGGGCCGCCGTAGGATGTTCGCTTGGTGTCGAAAGTGCTTGAGTCGCTCTCGTGCGCGACAGCCGCTTTACGGTCTCGTCCTCCGTCGGTCCGTCGTCAGGCAGCACGGGTGGAGGTCGTTCCGGACGGAGGAACAGCCGCGCGGCGATTACGAGCACGCCGACAAACAGAAGGATAAGAACCCCGCCTGACATCATGCGGCAGCCCTCGCCGTGCGGGGGCTACCGCGCTGCCCATTTCGCACGCGCCTGACAGGGAGCTGCCTGCAGTTCTTCTTGAAATAGACGATCTCGAGCAGTGTCGGCCAAATTTCGAGTGCCGACTTGATCAGGCCTACCTCGTCATCCACCAGACGGCTGACATTCTGCTGAAAAAAGTCCGGCTCGAAGTCGTAGAAGGTGCGGGACAGATTGACGGCGAAATGGCCGAGGGCCTCGCGACGCTCCTCAGTACGCGCAATCTGTACGGCGGTAACCACGCGGGCGTGGATTGCGCGGGCGACATCGAGCATCTCCTCGGTGTCTTGGAGCGAGACCGCACCGTCATAGTCGAACGCGATACTGAGATCGTCAGTCTTGCGCAGGCTCTCGCGGAACTTGCGCTTGAGCAGATGGCAAATGGCCTCGTTGAACACCTCCGAAGGAAGAGGATTGCGCATGTAATTGTTCTTGATGTGGGTTTGGGCGGAATCGACATGTGCCGCGGCGATATTCGGCTGCTGGATCCAGAGGCGGTAGATATAGTCCTCGAACCGGAGGCGGGTCGGGAAGAACGGCGGCAGCCCTGTCCGGTTATCGTATCCAGCGACGCCGCAATCCATCCGCCAGTTCTTGTTCGTCACGCAGGGGCGGAAGTTTACCAGCACATAAGTCTCGTTGAGCGCTTCGGCGTTCAACTCGTCATGGTCGTCGAGGAACATGTCGACATAGTCGACGGCATCGATGTCGTTGGTGCCGGTGCGGAACGTCTGCGCCATCTTGACCACCGCCGATCGCGAAATGCGCCCGGCATCCATCGACAGCGAGTTCTCGCGCGCCAGGCCCAGCGAGTTGTTCGTCTCCAAGTCCATGGCGCTGTCGCGCACCAGTTCGCCGCGCGCGTAGTTCGCCGGTGCCTCGCCGACAGTGCGGCCGAGGATGTCGCGGAAGGATTCGATTATATCGTAGGACTTGCGCGTGTGCCCGTTGGCGCCTTGAACCGCCCCGGGATTGTCGGAGGCTCCAACTCCTGAGAAGGCGGAGCCTGTAT
>NZ_LSKG01000055.1:0-51157 GCF_001557005.1 Sphingomonas sp. CCH15-F11
GCGCGACGGGCGCGAAGAGTCCGATCAGCAACGAAAACAGGATCATCCAGAAACGCATTGCATCACCACCACAGTCTCAACCGCTCTTGCGCTTAGAGCAAATCAACATCGGCGCAAATGGCATGCGTCGCGCGTCGGGAAGAGGCTGGGAACGACCGGTCCGGAATGATAGCCTGTCGCTTCCGGCCACGGGGCGCGCGGCCGCTCATTGGGAGGGAAAGCGATGGGATTTTTGCTGTCCGGCTTCACGGTAAGCCATAACGTCAAGGTTCAGAATGCGATCACCCTTGCCGGCAAGGCGACCGCCGTCGCCTATACCCGCATGTCGGCCATTCGCTCCACGCGCACGCCGACCAAGGCCTATACCGCATTTTTCGGCGCGATGGACGCCACGCGCCTGGACCAGGCGTGGAAAGTGCTGAACATGATCCACTACGCCATGGGCACGTCGTTCATCCGCTATAATCGCAGCGTCGGGCGGCCGGGGACTTATGCGGCGGCGCAGCGCCCGGCGAGCGGCTGGTCGGAAAAGAACGTCAAGCAGATGCTGGACAGCGGCGAATTCACGATGAAGATCGACGACGCCTTCTACAAATCGGGCACCGATGCGCGCACGGCGGCGCTGACGATCGTGCATGAAATTTCGCATCTGGTCGGCAATACCGACGATGTCGACTGTCCCTGGGACAGCAAGGAATGCTACGAATATGACCGTTGCCGGCGGCTCGCCGAACAATATCCCAATCTGACGATCAAGAATGCCGACAGCTACGGCTACTATGTCATGGCCGAATATGACGAGGTCCTTCCCAAGCAGGCGGAGGCCGAAGCGGACCTGAACATGGACTTGCTGTTCGCCTGACCCCGGTGCGCGGGGCCGGCCCCGGCCTGGTCCCGCGCGCGACGCGGCGCGGTGCGTCGATCGCCCTCAGTCGCTGCCCTTGCGACCGATCCGTTCGACGCGGGCGACCATGTCGGCCTTGACCGCGGGGGTGACGAACTTGCCGATATTGCCGCCGTAGATCGCGATTTCCTTGACCAGTCGCGACGCGATCGGCTGCAGCGACACGTCGGCCATCAGGAACACGGTCTCGATCCCGCTGTTCAGCTGCTGGTTCATGCCCGCCATCTGATATTCATATTCGAAATCGGCGACCGCGCGCAGCCCGCGCACGATGACACGCGCGCCCTCGCGCTCGGCAAAGTGCATCAGCAGCGAGTCGAAGCTGACGACATGAATCTCGCCTTCGATGCCCGCGACCTCGCGCTTCACCATTTCCATGCGCTCGTCGACCGTGAACATTGGCGACTTGGACGGATTGGTGGTCACGCCGATCACCAGCCGGTCGACCAGCTTCGCGCCGCGCCGGATGATGTCCATGTGGCCGAGCGTGATCGGATCGAACGTGCCGGGATAGACGCCGGTTCGGATGGTCATGGTGGTCGCCCCCCGGGGTTAGCGATCGCGTTCCAGCGTGAACCGGGCGATCGCGCGCAACAGGTCGGCCTCCTGCCCATAGCTGTGCAGGTGGCTGACCGCCTGGTCGACCAGGATGCGTGCCTGTTCGCGCGCGCGGTCGACGCCCAGCAGCGACAGGAACGTTTCCTTCCCCGCCCCGTCGTCCTTGCGCAGCTTCTTGCCCGCCATCTCCTCGTCGCCCTCGGCATCGAGCAGGTCGTCGGCGATCTGGAACGCCAGCCCGACGTCGCGCGCATAGCCGCGCAGCCCCGTGCGCCCCTCGGGCGGCACGCGGCCCAGGATCGCGCCGGCCTCCACCGAACACGCGATCAGCGCGCCCGTCTTCATCGCCTGCAGCCGCGTGACCGTCGGCAGGTCGAAACTGGCCCGCTCGGCCTCCAGGTCCATCATCTGGCCGCCGCCCATGCCTGCCGGTCCCGCCGCGCGCGCCACGTCGGCGACCAGCTCGGCGCGGACGAACGGGTCGGGGTGGGTCGCCTCGTCGGCGAGCAGCTCGAACGCCAGCGCGTGCAGGCAGTCGCCGGCCAGGATCGCGGTTGCCTCGTCGAACGCCTTGTGCACGGTGGGCTTGCCGCGGCGCATGTCGTCATTGTCCATCGCCGGCAGGTCGTCGTGGACGAGCGAATAGACATGGATGCACTCGATCGCGGTGGCGACGCGCGCGGTGCAGTTGCGGTCGACCCCGAACAGGCGCGCGGTCGCGAACACGAGCAGCGGGCGCAGCCGCTTGCCCCCGCCGATCGTGGCGTGGCGCATGGCTTCGTACAGTCGCTTGCGCGGGTCGCTCGGCACCGGCAGCAGCCGGTCGAACTGGCGATCCATCTCGGCCGAGATTTCACGCAGCGCAGGTCCAAGCGGTGCCGGAATTGCCCCCATCTTCCGGTTCAACCTGCCGCGAATGGCTGGGTGCCGACCGCCCGCCCCTCGGCGTCGGTTCGGACGGATTCGATCCGCGCCTGCGCCGCATCCAGCCGTGCCGCGCATTGGCGGCGCAGCTGGTCGCCGCGTTCGTACAGGTCGATCGCCTCCTGCAGCTGGGCGTCGCCGCTTTCCAGCCGGGTAACGATCCGCTCCAGTTCCTTGAGGGCGTCTTCGAAAGACAGTTCGGCAATGCCGGGTTCGTGCACCATGGGCACGCTATGCGGCAGCGGAACGACCAGGGTCAAGCCGCGGCGCGGGCGAAAAGCTTACCAGCCCTCGGCCTCCACTTCCTTGATCAGGTCCTTGCGGCTGAGCTTGCCGATCATCGTCTTGGGCAAGCCCAGGCGAACGACCACCTGGTCGACGCGCTCGTGCTTGCCCAGTTGCGGGTTAAGCCAGTCGCGCAGCACCGCGCCGGTCTCGGCCGCGCCGTCGTGCAGCGTGACATAGGCGCGGGGCACTTCACCGCGATAGGCATCGGGCACGCCGATCACCAGCGTCTCCCTGACCGCCGGATGGTGATACAGGATCGCCTCGATCTGGCTGGGGAACACCTTGAACCCGCCGACCGCGATCATGTCCTTCAGCCGGTCGACGATGCGGATGAAGCCATCCTCGTCGATCACGCCGACATCGCCGGTGCGCAGCCAGTGGCGGCCCGGCACGCCGGTGTCGGGATCGTCGACGAACACGTCGGCATCGGCATCGGGGCGGTTCCAGTAGCCCCGCATGATCTGCGGCCCCGCGACGATGATCTCGCCGGGTTCGCCGGGCGGCGCGGGCTTGCCGGGATCTTCCTTGTCGACCAGCCGCACCCGCGTCGCGATGATGGGCTGGCCGATCGTGCCGGGCTTGTTGAGCGCGCCATAGGGATTGCACGACACCACGCCCGAGCTTTCGGACAGGCCATAGCCCTCGACCAGCCGCGATCCGATCGTCGCCTCGAACCGCGTCTTCAATTCCGCGGGCAGCGGCGCGCCGCCGGAAATGCAGAAGCGCAACGACGAAAAATCGGTGTCCTTCAGCTTGGGATGATCGAGCAGCGCCCGATACATCGTCGGCACGCCGGGCAAGGCGGTGGCGCGCGTGCGTTGGAGCGCCGCCAGCGCCTGCGCAGCGTCGAAGCGCGGCAGCATCACGATCTCGCCGCCCGTCACGACCGTTCGGTTGAGCACGCAGGTGTTGGCGAAGACGTGGAACATCGGCAGCACGCCCAGCACGCGGTCGACCTGGCCCGGGTCGGGGTCGAGCCGCGCCACCTGGCGGGCATTGGCGGACAGGTTCTGGTGGGTGAGCATCGCGCCCTTCGGCGTGCCCGTCGTCCCGCCGGTATACTGGATCAGCGCCAGGTCGCGATCGGGATCGATTGCCGGCGCGTCGAAGCGCCCGTCATTGGCGATCAACCCCGAAAAGGCGGTGACGCGCCTGTCCCCGGCGGGGCGCGGCGTCACTTCCTTGCCGCGGAACATGCGATACAGGATCGACCTGGTGGTCGGCAGCGCCCCGGCGATCGACCCGACCACCAGCCGTTCCAGGCTGCTCTTGTCGAGCACCTTCAGCGCGGTGGGCAGCAGCGCGCTGGCGGACAGGGTGAACAACAGGCGCGTGCCCGAATCCTCGACCTGATGGGCGAGCTCGTCGACCGTGTAGAGCGGCGAGAAGTTGACGACCACGCCACCCAGCTTGAGGATGCCGTAATAGGCCGCGACATAATGCGGCACGTTGGGCAGGAACAGCCCGATCCGGTCGCCCGCCCCGTAGCCCAGCCGCGACAGCCCCGCCGCGATCCGGTTCGCGCCGTCCAGCGTCTCGGCATAGCTGTAGCGCCGGCCCATGAAATCGATCAGCGGCCGCGCGGGGTGACGGCGGGCGGTCTCGTCGAACAATGCCACCATCGAAACGGGTTCGATGGCCTGGTCCCAGGGGCCGGGGTGGAGATAGTCCGATCGCCAGATCGTTTCAGGGTCGCGCATTGACAAGGGTGTAAGCAGCCTGCCCGTCGCGCGCAACCGCGATCGCGTGAAACCGCCCCTTACGGGGTGCGCACGCCTGTCCCGCGCCGCGCGATCAGCGCGGCTGCGCGGCTGTCCAGGTGACGAGCAGCGACAACGCCATCACGCCCATGTCGACTGCGGCATGCACGCGATGCGGCGAGCGATCCTCTGAGTCATGGGTCAGGATGCGGATATCCGCGCTCGGCGGACGGACAAGCAGGACCAGCGCCAGCAGCGCCAGTGCAGCCATCACGCCCTTTCGCGACTTCATCACGATCCGCCCTCGCTTTTCCCCCGCCCCAATACGTAAAATCGACCGGCTCTGCAAGCTCAGGCGGCAATCGGACCGATGCCCGCGCGTGCGCCTTCGCGGGCGCGGTCGCGCCCCGCCGCCTTGGCGTCGAACAGCGCGCGATCAGCCGAACGGTACAGTCGCTTCCAGTCGGTTTCGTCGCGCAGCGGGCCGTGGCTGGTGCCGATGCTGGCGGTGACCCGCAGGTCGAACGGCATGCGCGCCGCCCGGATTTCCGACAGGATATCGCCGGTCGTGGGGGCAGCGGCCTGATCGACCAGGATGCCGAACTCCTCGCCGCCCAGCCGGACGATCAGGCCGTTTTCGGGGGTTACCTTGCGCAGCGTACGTGCCAGCACGCGCAGCACCTCGTCGCCGCCGTCATGCCCCAGCGTTTCGTTGACGCGCTTGAAATGGTCGATGTCGATCAGGATCAGCTGCGCGGGGTCGGCACGCCCGATCGCCTTGGCCAGGAAGGCGCGACGGTTGAGCAGCCCGGTCAGCGGATCGATGTCGGCCAGCCGCCGCGCGAGCGTCTCCTGTTCGCGTGCCACGTCGCGTTCGAGGGTCAGCAGCCGGATGCGATACGCGATTGCGACGCTCGACAGCAGCGCCTCGACCGCCATCGCGATGATCGTCGAATTGTCGACCCAGAAATTCCAGGGGAGGAGGTTCAGCGACGAGGCGATCCGCGTGAACGCACTGATCAGCGGTGCCAGCCAGGCAGTGGCGTAGAGGAACACATATTGGCTGCGCCGATACCAGGCGACGATCAGGATCGTCGGGATCAGCAGCGCGACCGGCGTGAAGCTGACCGTGTAGACCAGGTCCGCGACAGGCAGCAATTGTTCGGCGAACAGCGCGAAGAACGCCGCCGCCAGCACAAGCTGCGCGGCGACGATCAACGTCACCCGGCCGAGCCAGCCGCCGAAGACGTTTTGCTCGAAATAGGCGCGCATGAACATCAGCCCCGCGCCGGCCGACCAGCTGAGCAGCAGGTAGTTGAGCTTCAGCCGCGTGTTGTTCGCGATGTCGGGCCATGCCCAGGCGAGCAGGCCGGACGCGGTGAATGCGTAGAGCAGCAGCCCGCCGACCATCGCGCAATAGATCAGCTGGAAACCGTGGCGCAGTGCCCACCACATGCTCAGATTATAGATGAGCAGGGCCGCCGCCAGGCCCATGAAGCTGAAATAAACGCCCGCCATGGTCAGGTTGTCGACCACGCTCTCGCGCGCGGTGATGACATGCGCGCCGAGCAGGACGCCGCGCCGGTTGGCGGACCGCTCGACGCGCCACGCCAGCCGGCTGATCGCGACGTCGCGCGGCGGCAGGGCGAATTCGATCACCGCGCCGAGCTGAAGGTTGCGCGAGATGTTGTGCTGGTCCAGCCGCTCGCGACGCACCACGCCGTCGGCATAGACGATGTGCAGCGTCACGGCCTCCTGCCACAGGCTCGCGATCCGGACCGCACGGGGCGTATGATCGTTGGAATGGATGTGGAGGGGGCGGGAAACGGCCCAGAAGTCGCCCTGGCCATATCGCGTCTGCGCACCCGTGCAGCCGAGTGACTCTGCCTCGGCCAGGACGCGCGCGAGCGACAGGCCGGCCGGGTCGGGACGCACACAGATCGCGACCCGTTCGTCGCTGTGGGTCGCTTGTGCCGGGGTCACCGCAAGCGTCGCGGCGACAAGCAACGTCAGCGCGCATGCCAGCAGCCAGCGATGGAGATGGCGGACCATGCCCGTGGCATAGCGGCACGGTTGCGAAAGGAAGGTAAACGCCTGAAACAAAACACCCGAAACGGTGCGTTGCGCCACGGCCGTCGTGGCCCGCCGTGGCGGCGTTTGGCGGTGCGTCCGGCTCGGTCCCGGCCGGACGCCGTCTGAGCGTTACTTCACCCCGACCTTCTCGGCCTTGCCGCCCTTGCGGCGCGGCTTCTTCGGGGGGGCAGGCACGATCTCGAACATCAGCTCATTGTCCTTGAGCTTCACGTTGACTTCGCCGCCATGAACCAGCTTGCCGAACAGCAGCTCTTCGGCGAGCGGCTGCTTGACCTTTTCCTGGATCAGTCGGCCCATCGGGCGGGCGCCGTACAGCTTGTCATAGCCGCGCGCGGTCAGCCACGACTTGGCTTCCTCGTCCAGCCGGATATGCACGCCGCGATCGGCCAGCTGCAGCTCGAGCTGGAGGATGAACTTCTCCACCACCCGCGCCACGACTTCGGGCGGCAGATAGCCGAACGGCACGATCGCATCGAGGCGATTGCGGAATTCGGGGGTGAAGAGCTTCTTCACCGCCTCTTCCTGAACATCCTCGCGCGCGATTTCGCCGAAGCCAATCGATTCGCGCGCCATGTCCGACGCGCCGGCATTGGTGGTCATGATCAGGATGGTGTTCCTGAAATCGACCGTCTTGCCGTGGTGGTCGGTCAGCTTGCCGTTGTCCATGACCTGCAACAGGATGTTGAACAGGTCGGGATGCGCCTTCTCGATCTCGTCGAGCAGCAGCACCGAATGCGGATTCTGGTCGACCGCATCGGTCAGCAAGCCACCCTGGTCATAGCCGACATAGCCCGGCGGCGCGCCGATCAGCCGGCTGACCGAATGCCGCTCCATATATTCGCTCATGTCGAACCGCTGGAGCGGAATGCCCAGAATTTCGGCGAGCTGGCGCGCGACTTCGGTCTTGCCGACCCCGGTGGGCCCGCTGAACAGGTAATTGCCGATCGGCTTGTCGGGATCGCGCAGCCCCGCGCGGCTCAGCTTGATCGCGCTCGACAGCACCTCGATCGCCTTGTCCTGGCCGAACACGACGCGCTTCAGGTCGGTCTGCAGATTGGCCAGCACCTTGGTGTCGTCGGTCGACACCGTCTTGGGCGGGATGCGCGCCATCGTCGCGATGACCTGTTCGATCTCCTTGGGGGTGATCGTCTTCTTGCGCTTGTTGGGCGGCACCAGCATCTGCATTGCGCCGACCTCGTCGATCACGTCGATCGCCTTGTCGGGCAGCTTGCGGTCGTTGATATAGCGCGCCGACAATTCCACCGCCGACTTGATCGCGTCGGGGGTGTATTTGACGCTGTGATGCCCCTCGAACGCGGTGCGCAGCCCGGTCAGGATCTTGATCGTGTCCTCGACCGACGGTTCGTTTACATCGATCTTCTGGAACCGGCGGAGCAGCGCGCGATCCTTTTCGAAGTGGTTGCGGAACTCCTTGTAGGTCGTGGAGCCGATGCAGCGGATCGTGCCGCCCGAGAGCGCGGGCTTGAGCAGGTTCGACGCATCCATCGCCCCACCGCTCGTCGCGCCCGCGCCGATGACGGTGTGGATCTCGTCGATGAACAGGATCGCGTGCGGCAGCTTTTCCAGCTCCGACACCACCTGCTTCAGCCGCTCCTCGAAATCGCCGCGATAGCGCGTGCCCGCGAGCAGTGCGCCCATGTCGAGCGAATAGATGACGGCGGGCAGCAGCACTTCGGGCACGTCGCCCTCGATGATCTTGCGCGCCAGCCCTTCGGCGATCGCGGTCTTGCCGACGCCGGGATCGCCGACATAGAGCGGGTTGTTCTTGCTGCGGCGGCACAGGATCTGGACGGTGCGGTCCACCTCCGGCCCGCGACCGATCAGCGGGTCGACCTTGCCGTTCTTCGCCTTCTCGTTCAGGTCGACGCAGAACTGCTTGAGCGCGCTCTCGTTCTTGCCGCCCTTGGCGTCCTGTTTCTGCGGCTTTTCCTCTTCGGCCGCGCCCTTGACCTCGCGGCTTTCGGACGGGGTCCCGCCCTTGCCGACGCCGTGGCTGATATAGCTCACCGCATCCAGCCGGCTCATGTCCTGCTGCTGCAGGAAGTAGACCGCATAGCTCTCGCGCTCGCTGAACAGCGCGACGAGCACGTTGCCGCCGGTCACCTCGTCGCGGCCGGACGACTGGACGTGCAGGATGGCGCGCTGGACGACACGCTGAAAGCCGCTGGTCGGCGAAGGGTCGGTCGCGTTCTCGACCTTCAGCGCCTCAAGCTCGGTGTCGAGGTAGCGCGCGACCACGGTCTTGAGCTCGGACAGGTCGACCCCGCACGCGCTCATCACCTTCGACGCGTGTTCGTCGTCGATCAGCGCGAGCAGCAGGTGTTCCAGCGTCGCATATTCGTGCCGCCGCGACGACGCGGCCTCGAGCGCGCGATGGAGGGTGGTTTCAAGCGCGGATGCAAAGGAAGGCATTTACGTCATACTCCAGTCGGATCGCGGCTTGGGCGCGATCCTTGATGGCAATGTCGGAAGCGTTCTGCCCCGCATCAAGCACTTGCACGCGGCGATTGCCGCACTAACCGTCCACCCGTTCGCCAGGCGCGTCATCGCTTGAACAGCGCGTCGGCGCTGGCGCGGTGTTGCGACGCGAACGCCATCCGCGCCCGGACGCGGGCGATCTCGCCCTCGAGCAGCGCGATGCGCGCCGCAAGCTCTTCGACCGAAAAGGGGTCGAGGTCCTGCCGGATCAGGGCCGTCAGCGGGTCACCCGGACTCCGCCCGAGAATCTCTTCGGCGTCCATCGGCACAGCGTTGACCGGGGGACGGGTGAAGTCAATAAGGCACCGGGCCCATATGGTGACGGGCCTCGACGGGGGATGCGGCGAAGCGATGGACCTGCCCGAAACGATGCGCGCGATAGATCCGGCCGAACGCGGGGGGCCGGAAGTGCTTCGGGTCGTCGAGCGCCCGGTGCCCGCGCCCGGCGCGGGCGAGGTGCTGATCCGCGTCGCGGCCGCCGGGGTCAATCGCCCCGACGTGCTCCAGCGCGTCGGCCTCTACCCGATGCCGCCGGGCGCGCCCAGCATCCCGGGGCTCGAAGTCGCCGGCACCGTCGTCGCCGCGGGGCCGGGCGCAGCCGCCTCGCTGGTCGGGACACGCGTCTGCGCGCTGATCTCGGGCGGTGGCTATGCCGAATATGCGGTCGCGGTCGCCGCGCACTGCCTGCCGCTGCCCGCCGGGCTGAGCGATGTCGAGGGCGCGGCGATGCCCGAGACACTGTTCACCGTGTGGACCAACCTGTTCGAGCGGGCCTATGCGGCCGAGGGCGATACGGTGCTTGTCCATGGCGGCACCTCGGGCATCGGCACCATGGCGATCAGCCTGGCGAAGCTGTTCGGGCTGACCATCATCGTCACCGCCGGTTCGGACGAAAAGGTCGCCGCCTGCCTCGCCCACGGCGCCGATCATGCGATCAACTACCGGACCGAGGATTTCGTCGCGCGGGTTCAGGCGATCACCGAAGGCCAGGGGTGCCAGGTGGTGATCGACATGGTCGGTGGCGATTATGTCGCCCGCAACCTGAAATGCCTGGCCGAAGACGGTCGCCACGTCTCGATCGCGGTCCAGGGCGGGGCCAGCGCCGAAATCCCGCTGTTCGAAGTGATGCGCCGCCGCCTCACGCTCACCGGATCGACGCTGCGCCCGCGCAGCGCCGCGTTCAAGGCGCTGGTCGCCGACGAACTCGGCCGCACCGTGTGGCCGTTCGTCGCCGCCGGCCGCCTGCGCCCGGTCATCGACGGCACCTTCCCGCTTGCCCGGGCGGCCGACGCTCATGCGCGGATGGAGGCGGGCAGCCATTTCGGCAAGATCGTGCTGACGATGGGCGAGATCGCCTGAATCGCGTGCATGGCTTCGTCAGGTCGCGCGATATCTTCGATGCCGCCGCTGCGCTATCGCGTCGACATCGCCACCGGCGCGCTGTCTGGCACCAGATCCGCCTTCAGATAATGCGAACCGTCCCGGAAACGCTTACGTCGAGGGATGTTGAGAAACGCACGGACTTCGTTCAGGTCGTTAGCCAGATAGCGGTCCCATTCGAAACAGATCAGTGGCCTGCTTCGCAAGCCCCGTTCAAAGCTCTCCAGCACCATGTCCCGTGCCTCTCTTTCCTCCAACCCTGCGTCCAGCGGCAGGGGCGGCAGCAGCCTGTGAAGGTCGTTCAGGAAATCATCGACACAGACCTCCGCCTCGAGTTGGCCGAGCTTCATCGACGCATAGGTGAATTTCTCGCAATCCCCGATGAAACGCGGAAATTCGAAGTGCTCGATTCTGCTGAAGTCCTGCGTATCTCGCCATATCGGATACGCCTGTGTCAGCCAGGCCGCACAGTGGCCATAGCCATTATTGGCCCAATCCGCGACGGTCGGAATGACTTCTTTGAGCCGAACCTGCCCCATCATGAAGGCGTAGATGCAAATTTCCTCGATCAACACCAGCATGTCGTGGCCGAAACACCGGGGATCATTATAAACTAGGTACCCACCTTCCCATCCGTAATGGTAGAATTCACCGACCAGGTGATAAAAGTCGTGAGTCTGCCTCATCAATCTTATCAGCCATTTCATATCTGAATCTGGCGACAATGGGTTTTTGTCGAATTCATAAAACTTGGCATCGTTCATGTACTGAAGATAAGCACCGCCCATTGAGGAATCTGGAAGATCGGCCAAGTCTTGTGGAGACAAGTATGGCAAACAGTATTTTACACGACAAAGTTGCTCAACCGTTGAAAGCTCCAGCTCTCGTTGCTCAAGGCAAATTCGACGTACCCAATGATATCTGTTGATATCAATCGATGACCACTTTCTTGCAACAAAGTTTAATGGGCATGATTTACTCTGTTCTATTTTGTCTTTTAATAATTCATACCATGAATTTAGCTTATCATCGGGAACGAGCAGAAATGTCGAGTCATCGGTGTTAAAGTAATTTTTTCCGACATAATCATCAGCTTCCAAAATATACTTATGTATATTTTCCATTTCCGACCTACCTTCCCCAAAAAGGCATGCTTTCTGTTTTGTAAGGCCCATGGATAGAATTGTTTCACATTTCAGTAAAGGCGTTAAAAACTACTGTTTTGGTTTATACAGATATCATCATGGTTTCAACACGATGGGCATTGCGTGTTTCAGGAAAATCTGCGGCCAGTATCTTGTGGGACTTACGGACCCGATTCTGATGATTACGAGCGCAGCGGGCGAGGCGAAGGCAAAGGTTCAAGCGCGTTGGCCCGCCGCATCGACCACACCGGCACCGGCACGGCGCTGAACGGCTTGAAAAATTGATGTCGTCAAATCCAATTCTGTTAGGCGACAAGCACCAATCCGCCTAATATCGGCCAAACTGGAGATCGACCGTGTTTCGGGTTCTGGGCGCACCACCCGTATCGACGCTGCGGCCGCGCAGCGCAGCGTCAGAGGCGCTTGTCGGCGGCCGCCAACTTGGCGGAGTCGCGCGGGTGGCCGCCGAATGACCTCGCCGCGCCTCGTCCTGCATGAGGACCCGGTGTCGGGCAATTGCTACAAGATCCGGCTGGTCGCCGCGATCCTGGGCCTCCCGCTCGAACGTCGCGGCTACGACATTCTGAAGGGCGAGACGCGCACGCCGGCATTCCTTGCGCGGGTCAATCCCGACGGGCGCATCCCGGTGCTTCAGGTCGGCGATCGCTTCCTGCCCGAAAGCAACGCCGCCTGCCTCTATCTGGCCGATGGCAGCGAGCTCGTTCCCGCCGGACGCTTCGAGCGCGCCGACATGATGCGCTGGCTGTTCTGGGAACAATACAGCCATGAACCCAATATCGCGACGCTGCGCTTCTGGCGCGCCTTTGTCGGCGAGGACCGGCTGAGCGACGCCCAGCGCGCGATGATCCCGGGCAAGGAGGCCGCCGGACGCGCCGCGCTCGACCTGATGGAGCGCCAGCTGCGGCGCAGTGCGTGCCTGGCGGGCGACCGGGTGACGCTCGCCGACCTCGTCCTCTATCCCTATACCCATGTCGCCGACGGCGGCGGGTTCGACCTGGGCCTCTATCCGGCGATCGACGACTGGATGGAACGCATCGGCCGGTTGCCGGGTTTTGTCCCCATGGCGGATGCCGTATGACGGTTTGGTGAAGGCGCGACGATTCGATCTGTAACAATTTGGCGGCATAGGCCGGTCGAACCAAGGCGTGGGGACCACAGGGAATGGCCACGATCACCAAATTGCCGTTCGACATGGACGTTGCCGACCTCAGCGATTTCACCGACGCGGCGCCGTCGATCCCGGAAAAGGCGATCACCCAGCGGCGGCAATATCGCACGATCTGGATTTCCGACATCCATCTCGGCACCCGCGGCTGCAACGCGGAGATGCTGATCGACTTTCTCGACCATGTCGACAGCGAGAAGATGTATCTGGTCGGCGACATTTTCGACGGCTGGCAGCTGAAAAAGAAATTCTACTGGCCGGCCGCGCACAACGACATCGTCTGGCGCATCCTGAAGCGCGCCAAGCGCGGCACCAAAATCGTCTACATTCCCGGCAACCATGACGAGATGTTTCGCCAGTTCGCCGGCCTCAATTTCGGTGGCGTGGTGATCCGGCGCCAGGTGATCCACACCACCGCCGACGGCCGCCGCCTGCTGGTGCTGCACGGCGACGAATTCGACGCGATCACGCTCAGCCACCGCTGGCTCGCGCATCTCGGCGACTATGCCTATCATGCGATGATGGCGCTCAACCGCTGGGTCAACGCCTATCGCCGGGCGATGAAGCTGCCCTATTGGTCGCTCAGCAAATACGCCAAGCACAAGGTCAAGAACGCGGTCGAGTTCATCAGCGATTTCGAGGAAGCAGTCGCCCACGAGGCGAAGCTGCGCGGCGTCGACGGGGTGATCGCGGGGCATATCCACACCGCCGACATGCGCACGATCGAAGGCGTCGAATATTTCAACGACGGCGACTGGGTCGAAGGATGCACCGCGCTGGTCGAGCATTTCGACGGGCGGATGGAGATCCTGCACTGGGCGGACGAGATCGCGATGCGCGACGGTGTCGTCCCGGTCGGGGTCGAGACGCGGGTCGCCGCATGAGCGCCGGCGTCGTCGGGGACGCGGGGCCGGCGCGGATGCGCATCGCCATCGTCACCGACGCCTGGGACCCGCAGGTCAACGGCGTGGTGCGCACGCTCAAGTCGATGCAGCGCATCCTGACCGCGCAGGGGCATGAAGTGCTGGTCATCTCGCCCGACCGCTTTTACTCGCTGCCCTGCCCCACTTATCCCGAAATCCGGCTGGCGGTGACGCGGGTGGCGACGGTGGGCGGGATGCTCGCCGAATTCGGCGCGGACGCGATCCATCTGGCCACCGAAGGGCCGCTCTGCGTCGCCGCGCGGCGCTGGTGCCTGCGCCGGGGTCTCCCCTTCACCACCGCCTATCACACCCAGTTCCCCGACTATGTCTCGGCGCGCTCGGGCCTGCCGGCGGAGTGGATCTGGCGCTATATCCAGTGGTTCCACGCCCCGGCCCGGGCGATCCTCGCGTCGACGCCGTCGATCCGCCAGGCGCTGGTCGACCATGGCCTCGACCAGGTGCGGCACTGGGGGCGCGGGGTCAGCCTCGACCAGTTCCGGCCCGACGTGGCGCCCCATCCCGATCTCGCCGACCTGCCCCGCCCGATCCAGCTTTATGTCGGGCGCGTCGCGGTCGAGAAGAATCTGGAGGCCTTTCTGCAGACTCGCCAGCCGGGGACGAAGGTCGTCGTCGGCGACGGCCCGGCGCGCATGTCGCTCGAGGCGCAATATCCCGATGCGATTTTCGTCGGCCCGCGCTTCGGTGACGAACTGGCCGGTTTCTACGCCGGGGCCGACGTCTTCGTCTTTCCCAGCCGAACCGACACCTTCGGGCTGGTGATGATCGAGGCGCTGGCCTGCGGCACGCCGGTTGCCGCCTTTCCGGTCAGCGGCCCGATCGACGTGCTCGACGCCCGTGTCGGCGCGATGTCGGAGGATCTGGACGACGCGATCGCGCGGGCGCTCGCGCTCGACCGCGCGGCCTGCGCCGACTACGGGCGCGGCTTCACCTGGGAAGCGAGCGCCGCACAGTTCCTGTCGGCGCTGGTGCCGATCGAAGGGGCGTTGCGCGAAGCCGCCTGACAGGCGCGCTTGTGCTTCGCGGCGCAACGCATTAAGTCAGGGATATTGAGCGGCCGCTCCGGCAAGGGGCGGCCCTTGTTGTTTCCGGAGGATTTTCGACGTGGCCCAGCCGCTGATGCCGCACGCGACCGCTTCCTGGCTGGTCGATAACACCGCGCTCTCGTTCGAGCAGATCGCCGAGTTCTGCGGCCTGCACATCCTGGAGGTCCAGGCGATCGCCGACGACACCGCCGCGACCAAGCTGACCGGGCGCGATCCGGTGCGCGCGCACGAACTGACCATGGAGGAGATCGAGAAGGGCCAGAACGACCCCGATTACCGGCTCCAGATGCTCAAGGGCCCCGATCAGGTCCGCCGGACCAAGGGCCCGCGCTACACCCCGGTCAGCAAGCGCCAGGACAAGCCCGACGGCATTGCGTGGATCATCCGCAACCATCCCGAGATCAGCGACGGCGCGATCGGCAAGCTGATCGGCACGACGCGCACGACCATCGCCGCGATCCGCGACCGCACCCATTGGAACATCGCCAATATCGTGCCCAAGGATCCGGTGACGCTGGGCCTGTGCTCGCAGCGCGAACTCGACGCGCTGGTCGCCAAGGCGGCGAAGGCGGCCGGGCTTGAAGCCCCCGTCGACACCCGGCTGGAGGGCGACCGCGAGGCGCTGATCGAACAGCTGCGCGCCGAGCGCGACGCTGCGGCGCGCGATGCCGAAGCCGCCGCCTCCGGGGTGGATCGCAGCGCGCCGGCGGAGCCGACCGCGGACACGCTGTTCCGGCGCTGACCCCTGCCCGGGGTTCGCCGCTTTCGCGCATGTGCCAATGCGGATAGCGTGGAGCTTCCACGATTCGCGAGGCTGAACCATGTGCGACGATCTGACCGCCGACGATAATGACCGGTTTCTCGGCACACGCGCGGGGGTCTCGCGACGTGAGTTCGGCGCGCTGGCCGGCGCGGCCGGGCTGATCGCCGCGCTGCCCGTTCCGGCCAATGCCAAGCCGATTACCGGGCGCGACGTGACGATCACCACCCCGGATGGCGTGTGCGATGCCTATTTCGCCGCCCCCTCGCGCGGCAAGGCGCCTGCCGTGCTCGTCTGGCCCGACATCATGGGCCTGCGCCCCGCCTTTCGCCAGATGGGCGACCGGCTCGCCCAGTCGGGCTTCGCGGTGCTGACCGTCAACCAGTTCTACCGCTCGACCAAGGCGCCGTTCCTCGCGCCCGGCGAAAGCTTCGACCAGCCCGAGGTGCGCGCCCGCATCGCGCCGTGGCGCGCGGCGTTGAGCCAGGACGGGACGCGCCGCGACGCGCGCGCCTTCGTCGACTGGCTCGACCGCCAGCCCCAGGTCGATACGCGGCGCGGCATCGGCACCACCGGCTATTGCATGGGCGGTCCGATGACGATGCTGACCGCGACCGAGCGGCCCGACCGCGTGCGCGCGGGTGCGTCGTTCCACGGCGGCGGGCTCGCCACCGACCGGCCGGACAGCCCGCATCTCGGCGTGCCGGCGATGAAGGCCGGCTTCCTGTTCGCGGTCGCCGAGAATGACGACCAGCGCAACCCGGCCGAAAAGGACAAGCTCCGCGACGCCTATGCCGCCGCGAAGCTGCCTGCCGAGATCGAGGTCTATGCCGGCACGCTCCACGGCTGGTGCCCGCCCGACAGCCGCGTCTACAATGCGGCGCAGGCGGAAAAGGCGTGGGGCCGGCTGCTCGCCCTGTTCGACGGCGGCCTGCGTCGCGGCTGACCGGCGCGCGTCGGCGCACTTGACCGCGACGCGGAATCGTTCACTATATGTTCTCATTTGAGCGGAAGGAGCGAGTCGTGGCCGAGGAACTGGTGCTCTACACCCACCCCTTTTCGCGGGGACGGATCGCACGGTGGATGATCGAGGAGGTCGGCGCGCCTTACCGGACCGAGTTGATCGAATACGGCCCGCCAATGAAATCGCCCGAATATCTCGCGATCAACCCGATGGGCAAGGTGCCGGCGATTACCCATGGCGGGCGCATCGTCACCGAAGCCACGGCGATCTGCGCCTATCTGGCCGACGCCTTCCCCGATGCCGGGCTCGCCCCGCGGGCGGACGAGC
Organism: Sphingomonas sp. CCH15-F11; assembly: GCF_001557005.1. Classification (NCBI taxonomy): domain Bacteria; kingdom Pseudomonadati; phylum Pseudomonadota; class Alphaproteobacteria; order Sphingomonadales; family Sphingomonadaceae; genus Sphingomonas; species Sphingomonas sp. CCH15-F11. The sequence continues at coordinate 16,717 of NZ_LSKG01000055.1, forward strand.
GCGCGGATTATTATCGCTGGCTGTTCTACGCCGCCGGACCGCTCGAACATGCCGTGACCGAGAAATCGCGCGGCATCGCGCCGAGCGAGAAGGAGATGCAGTTGGTTGGCTACGGCCATTACGATCTGGTCGTCGACGTGCTCGATGCGCTGCTGACGCGCCAGCCTTTCGCGGCGGGCGATCGCTTCACCGCCGCCGATGTGGCGCTCGGGTCGCAGATCGGCTGGGGCCTGCAATTCGGCACCCTGCCGCATCGCGACGCCTTTGCCGCCTATGTCGCGCGCGTCACCGACCGGCCCGCCTATGTCCGTGCCAAGGGCACCGACGACGCGCTCGCCGCCGCCGCGGGTTGAGGCGGACACCGGATCGCCACAATCCTGGCCAATACGTCCGGCGACAGCGGGGGTAGCCGATGATTTTCGCGATGCTGTGGATCCAGGCGCTTCCCGCCCTCCCCGCTCGCCAGACCCCGCCGGCGCCGCGGCTGACCGAAACGCCCGGCGATTGCGCGGCCGCCCCCGGCGACGACATCGTCATATGCCGCCGGCGCGACGACGCCCGCTACCGATTGGCACCGCTGCCCGACACCTGGGTCCGATCCGACCGCGCCGAAGCCGACCTCGCCGGCGGCAAGCTGTCGGTGGAGGCGGAGCAGGGACGTTACGATCCGCGCCTGATGCTCCGCTTCAAGCTACCGTTCTGACCGCACCGCGCGGCCGAAGTATAAGGGCCGAAGGATCAGGACACCGTCGCCGTCGGTGCCCCGCCCCGCCCGCGCAGCGCCTCCGCGCTGATGCCGACATCCTTGATCGCGCGGCTGCCGTCGCCGAGCGGCGCCACCTGCGATCCGTTGATCGTGACGGTCAGCTGATCGGGCCGGCCGACATTGATCATCGGCCGGTCCGCGTTCATCGGCACGTCATAGCGTTCGCCGGGTGCCAGCGTCTTCATCACCAGCGTCTCGTTGCTGGCATCATAGACACGGACCCACACCTCTTCCTTGGCGGTCAGCGTCACCTGCCCGGCAGAGGTCGGCGCGGCGGCGGCCGCGGCGGCGGGATCGGGACGCGCGCTCACGCCCCCCGCCGACGCCACAGGTGCCGGTTGCGGCGCGATGCCCAGGTCGCGTTCGACGCGCGCCTGTTCGGCGACCGGCGCCTCGCCCGGTGCGAACATGCCGGGGGCATAGATCAGCCCGACCGCCACGATGGCGACGATCGCCACCACCAGCGCGCCGATCGCCAGTGCCGCCGACGGCACCCGGCGCGGCTCGCGAAATTCCTCGGCGACGCGCGGCGGATCGCGGTGATAGCTGCCGGCCAGCTCGCGGCGCAGTTCGCGCGACAGCTCGACATCGTCGACGCCGACCGCGCGGGCATAGGCGCGGCAAAACCCCATGACATAGGTGATCGACGGCAGGCTCGAATAGCTCGATGTCTCGATCGCATCGAGGTGGCGTTGCGGGATCCGGGTGCGCGCCGCGATCTCGGCCAGATCGAGACCCTGGGCGACGCGGGCGTCGCGCAGCCGTTCGCCGACGGTTTTCGGAAAAAGTTGCGGGTCGCCCATGACTTCGGCTTCGCCCATCCCGGTCTCTCCAGCGAAAGCGTGGGCGCGACCTCCCCGCTTTCGTGCCTATGGGGTTTCCCCGACCCGACCCGCGCTGTCAACGCCGCATCGGGGCGGATCGTCTGAAATCAGGCGATTTCCACGGCATTTGCGGTCGCCCAGGCAAGCAGCGGCTCGCGCAGGCTGCGCGGCGGGTGCGCGAGCAGCCGGTCCATCTCCGCGGTCAGCGCGGCGCGGTCGAGCGATCGGATCATCGCCTTGACCGGCCCGACCGCGGCCGGGGTGATCGACAGCCGGTCGATGCCGATGCCGATCAGCGCCATCGCCTCCAGCGGCCGGCCGCCCATTTCGCCGCACACCGCCACCGGCTTGCCCGCCGCGCGTGCCTCGCCCGCCACGCGGCGCAGGAAGCGCAGGATCGCCGGGCTCAGCCAGTCATAGCGCAACGCCAGCTTGGGATGCGCGCGGTCGGCCGCGAACAGGAACTGGGTCAGGTCGTTGGTGCCGATCGACAGAAAATCGAGCCGCGGCAGCAGCATGTCGAGCACGTCGGCCAGTGCCGGCACCTCCAGCATCGCGCCATAGCGGATTTCGGTCGGCAATTTGCGCCCGCGCGCGCCCAGCCATTCGCGCTGCGCCTCGAACAGCGCGCGCGCCTCTTCATATTCCCAGGGTTCGGACACCATCGGGAACATGACGTTGAGCTGGCGGCCCGACGCGGCTTCGATCAGCGCGCGCGCCTGCGCCTTCATCAGCCCGCCGCGGTCGAGCGCCAGACGCAGCGCGCGCCAGCCCATCGCGGGGTTTTCCTCCTCATTGCCCTCGTCATGGTTGAGGTACGGCAGCGCCTTGTCGCCGCCGACATCGACGGTGCGGAAAATCACCGGCCGGTCGCCCGCCGCGTCGAGCACGTCGCGATACAGGCGCTGCTGACGCTCGCGCTGCGGCAGGGTCGCGGAGACCAGGAACTGGAATTCGGTGCGGAACAGGCCGATGCCATCCGCGCCGGTCAGGTCGAGTGCGGCCACATCGTCACGCAAGCCGGCATTGACCATCAGCGTGACGCGATGCGCGTCGCGCGTCACCGGCGGCTCGTTCTTCAGCGCGGCAAAGGCGGCACGACGCTTCTGGCTCGCCGCCAGCTTGGCCGCGAACGCCTCGTCCATCGCCGCCGACGGGCGCACGACCAGCGTTTCGCCGGTCACGTCGAGCAGGATGCGGTCGCCCTCCGCGATCAGCCGCCGCACGTCGCGCACGCGGCCCAGCACCGGCACCCCCATCGCGCGGGCGACAATGGTGACGTGCGCGGTCAGCGATCCTTCCTCCAGCACCACGCCTTTCAGCCGCCGGCGGTCATATTCGAGCAGCTCGGCCGGGCCCAGGTTGCGGGCGATCAGGATCGAATCCTGGCGCAGCCCCATCTGCGCGGCGGTGCCCAGCTGGCCCGACACGATCCGCAGCAACCGGTTGGACAGGTCCTCCAGGTCGTGCATCCGGTCGCGCAGCAGCGGGTCGTCGATCTGGCGCATCCGCATCCGGGTGCGCTGCTGGACGCGCTCGATCGCGGCCTCTGCGGTCAGGCCGCTGTCGATCGCCTCGTTGATCCGCCGCGACCAGCCCTCGTCATAGGCGAACATCTTGTAGGTCTCGATGACCTCCTCATGCTCGCCCGCGCCGCCGAACTCGGCCTGGCTCGTCATGCGGTCGATCTGCTCGCGCATCTTGTCGAATGCGGCATAGACGCGGTGGCGCTCCGCCTCGACATCCTCGGCGACGGTGTGTTCGATGGTGATGCGCGGTTGATGGAACACCGCGACGCCCGCCGCCATCCCCTCGACCAGCTTGAAACCGGGCACGCGCATCGTCGCGGTCGACTGCGGGCGCGCCGCATCGCTCGCCGCCCCGTCGATCAGGCCGGCATTGGCGATCAGTTCGGACAATACCATCGCCACCGTCTGCAACGCCTCGATCTCGACATCGTCGTACCGGCGCGGGTCGACATGCTGCACCGCCAGCACCCCGACCGCACGCTCACGGCGGATGATCGGCACGCCGGCGAAGCTGTGAAACCGCTCCTCGCCCGTTTCCGGACGATAGGCGAAATCGGGATGCGCCGTCGCCTCATCAAGGTTCAGCGTTTCCACATTCTTGGCAATCGTGCCGACCAGCCCTTCGCCCAGCGTCATCTTGGTGACGTGCACCGCCGCCTCGGACAGGCCGCGCGTCGCGAACAGCTCGAGCACGCCGTCGCGCAGCAGGTAGATCGAGCAGACCTCGCTATCCAGCGCCTCGCCGATGATGTTGACGACCGCGTTCAGCTTGCTCTGCGCGGGCGTGCGCGCGGCCATCACATCATGAAGGCGGGTCAGGATCTCGCGGGCGGATGCGGCAGCGGAAAAGGGCATGGGACAGGGCTAACAGATTGCGGGGCAACGCGCCAAGGGTGCCGCCACGCCGCGCGCAGCGAAGGGGTTCGGCGCGCGGCGCTCAGAGCGCGCGGATCAACCGGGCGGCGACCGCCAGCCACGGGGGGTCGGCGATCACCTGCTGGCGCTGACCCGTGCCGAGCGGGATGAGGTGCAGCCTGCCGCCATCCCGCGCGATCAGCCGCCCGAACAGGAACCGGCCCGCCGCGCGCGGCACGAGCACGTCGCGGTTGAGCGCGGCGTCGAAGCCTTCGGGTGCCAGGCGGCGGCACCACAGCTCGTCGCCCGCGCGATAGTCGCCCATTCCCACCGCGACGCGCAACGCGACCATCTCGGGTTCGGGGCGCGGCGGCACCGCCACTTCGGCACGCCGGGGCGCGACCGCCCCGCCCGCTTCCAGCCACGCCGCGACCGGCACGTCGGCGCGATCGGGCAACCGGACCAGGTCCGCCGCCTCGACGTCGAGCGCGCGGGCGATCCGGTTGAGCCACGCGACCGACACGGTGCGGGTGCCGGTCTCCAGCCGGCCGATCGTCTGCGCCGTCGTCGGCGGCACGCAACGCTGCGCGACTTCGTCGAGCGTCAGCCCCTTGGCGCGGCGCACCTCGCGGATCGAACTGATCATCTCGCCCCTCCATTTAACCAGATCGGTTTCTCTCTGTCCTACAATCGAGCGATAATGGCAATAGAGCCGCATCGGGTTTCGAGGAGGCGAGGATGCGCGAACTGATCGACCGGCCCCTTGACGCGCAGCGGCCGTCAGGGCGTCAAGTTTGTGTCAACTTAGCCGAATCGCCGCTCACCTGGCTGCGTGCGCGCGGCCATGTCGATGCCCGCCAGTTCGAGGCGGGCGAGCGGCTGCGCGCCGATTATGAGCGCGCGCATCTCGCCCCCAGCATCACCATGCGGTGGGATGCGGCCGCCGCGTCGCGCGGGCGACGCGGCCCCGACCGGGGGCTCGATCCGGGCGCGGCGCAGATCGCGGCCAGGCAGCGTTTCGATGCGGCGATCGCGGCAACCGGGCGCGGCCTCAGCGACATTTTGTGGCGCGTCGTCTGCGCGGGCGAAGGGATGAGCCACGCCGAACGCGCGCTCGGCTGGCCGGCGCGCGCGGGCAAGCTGGTGCTCGGCCTCGCGCTCGACCGGCTCGCCGATCACTATCGCCTGCCCTGACCGCATCGCGCGGCGGTTTCGCCGGCCCGCGCGATCGGCTATCCGGGGGCGCATGCGGCTGCGCTTCATCAAATGCCATGGCTCGGGCAACGACTTCCCGCTGATCGACGCGCGCGATCTGGCGCTCACCGATCCGCAATGGGCGGTGGTCGCGCGCGCGCTGTCCGATCGCGGCGGACCGGTCGGCAGCGACGGGCTGCTGCTGCTCACCGGCGATGCCGCGACGGGCGAACGGCCGGGCATGCGGATGTTCAACCCCGACGGCAGCGAAGCCGAAACCTGCCTCAACGGCCTGCGCTGCACCGCGCGGCTGGCGTTCGAGGTCGGCGGGCAGGCCGAAATGACGATGCAGCTCAAGACCAGTACCGCCGATGTCCGCCGCGTCGACCCGATCGCCCCCGGCGTCGTCACGGTCGAAACGCGGGTCGGCCCCGTATCGACGCGCAGCCGCGACGTCGGGCTGACCCATGGCGTCGACCATGTCGTATTCGCGACCATCCCCGGCCTGCCGAGCCTGCGCCGCTTCACCGCCGTCGCCATGCCCAACCCGCACCTGATCAGCTTTGTCGACACCGTCGACGAGGAGGAGCTGGTCGCGCTCGGCGACTGGTGCGAGTCCGCGCCGCCGCTCATTCCCGGCCGCGCCAATGTCAGCTTCGTCGAGCTGCGCGGCCGCGACCTCTATGTCCGCACCTATGAACGCGGTGTCGGTCTGACCAACAGCTGCGGCAGCGCGATGGCGGCGTCGACGTTCGCCGCCGCGCTCAACGGCCGGGTCGCCTTCGACCGCTGGCTGACCGTCTTCAACCGCGGCGGCATGGTGGGCGCGATGGCCAGTGCGCCGCATGGCCCGAGCGCGAACCCGGCGGCCGGGGCTTCGGCGTCGGTGCCCGCGAACATGGTCGCGATCCGCGGCAATGCGACCTTCGAATTCGACGCCGAGGTCGAGGTCGATCTCGACACCGGTGCGCTCGGCGCCTTCCACATCGTCAACCGCCGCGACGACGAAGTCCGCGCCTGGACGGACGCGGTCGCGGCCCTGAGCACGGTCGATCAGGCACGAACAGGACAGAGCCGATCATGGACATCGGAATGATCTGGGTCGAACCGCCGCAACGTCGTGGTCCGCCTCAACCTGATATGGGCATCCGGTTTCGGCCTGTGCGGGGCATCGGGGCATCTGCGCGTCTGCGCACAGTCCAGAATTGGCCAGCCTCGCCTTTTCGACTTCTGAAGGGAATCGTAGGTGTCGCAGCGGGGCTGCCGCCTCGTGCGATCATGCGGGGAAACGCCAGGCCATTGTCCTGTCGCCCCTTTGCCGTGATGCTGGGCGGGGCATTGGCGATCGCGGGCTGTGCCACCCACGCCGGCAGGCCGGACCCGGTCGAGCCGCTGACGCTCGACCTGACCCGCACGGCGGAGCGGGAGGTCATGGCGCGCTATCGCCTGCGCGCGCCGACGACGGCGCTGCACTTTCCCCAGGCGCTGGGCGGTTATCGGGCCGATGCGTGGCGCGCCGCGGATCCCGGTTTCCGATGGGTGGACGAAGGCAATGGCGAGCGGGTCGAGCGCATCGACGGGCGGCCGTTCCGCACGGTCGCGTTCGCCATTGCCATCGATTATCGCGCGCTGCCGAAAAGCTATGCGCCCTTTTCGCCGTTCAGCCAGGGCGGCGCGCTCGTGCATTCGGGGCAGTTCCACGCGTGTCTCGCCGCCCCGTGCGAACAGCCGGCGCCCCTGCCCGTCCGCGTCAAGGCGCCCGGCGCGACGATCGGCGTCGAGGGGCGTCGCACGCCGGCGCGCGAACGCTTCGTCAGCCGCGACGAGGGCACGAACATCTTCATCGGCACGCTGCAGCCGGTGGACGCCGATGGATTCGTCGCGATCATCGATCCCGGCCTGCCGCCTGCCACGCGTCAGCATCTCGACCGCTCGCTTCCCGACGCGATTCAGGGCTTTGCCGCGATTTATGGTCCGCTGTCCTTCAAGCCGGAACTCTATGTGTCGATCGACGACACGCCGGAGAAGAACGGCCGGATTTCAACCCAGGGCGGCACCCTGCCGCGGCAGATCTTCATGCACTTCGATGGCGAGAATGCCAGGGAACGGGTGGCGGCGGGCGACACACTGTGGCTGGACTGGTTCTTCGCCCATGAGGCCGCGCACCTGTTCCAGCAGGACAAGTTCGGCAAGCTGGTCGGCGACGATCAGGTTGGATGGATGCACGAAGGCGGCGCGGATGCGCTGGCCGCGCTGGCCATGGCCGCGCGGGGACCGGCAGCGCGCGCCTATGTGCTGAGCCGCGAACAGGCGGCGGAAAAGGCCTGTGCCGACGGTGTTGCGGTCACGGCGCTGCCCAAGGCGAAGGGCGAAGGTAAGTTCGACCTGCATTATCAATGCGGGCTGATCATCTGGCTCGCGCTCGATCAGGCGTTGCGGCGCGGCGGCAAGGATGGCCTGCACGACCTCAATCGCGCTCTGTTCGCGGCGGTGCGCGGCGGACAGCCATGGGGCGAGCCGATCCTGTTCGAGACTGCGCGCCAGCTCGGCGTCGCACCGCCGTTGCTGGCCCAGATCGCGCGGCTGACACAGGGCAGCTCAACCGACGCGGTCGACGCCGTCGCCATGCTGGGGCCGGTCGGCGCGCAATCGCTGCAACCCTAGCCCCGAGGCACCGGGAATGCGCTGTCGACCCGTGCCGTTGGCGTTCAGAGCGCCCGTTGCGGCAGCGACGCGCCAGTGAGCGCCCTGGCCACCAGGATCACAAGCTCTGCCGGATCGAACGGTTTCTTGATATAGGCCGACGCGCCGGTTTCAAAGGCGAGCCGGGCGTGCCAGTCGCTGGTCCGGCTGGTCAACATGATCACCGGAAGCGATTTCAGCATGTGGTCGTTGCGAATGTCGCGAAGCACGACCATCCCCGCCTTTCCCGGAAGATTGCAGTCGAGAATGACAAGGTCGGTCGTCGCGCCATAGATCGATTCCAGCGCGTCGTCGCCATCGTGCACGACATCGACGCGATACCCGGCGGCACCCAGCGTTGCCGCCACGATGTCGCAGGTGATCGGATCATCGTCGATCACGACGATCCGCTTTGCCGCCAGTTTGACGGGTGCGCTCAATGCCAACGTCGGCTCCTTTCAAGCAGGCTGTTCACCCTAGCGAGCAGGAGCGGCATGTCGAAGGGTTTGGTGACATAGTCATTGGCACCTTCGTACCGGGCGATCGACTGGTCGGCCGCGCCGCGCCGCCCGGTCAGCATGATCACCGGCACCTCCACCAGCGTCTGCGACACGCGCATCTGCCGCAGGATCGTGATGCCGGTCATCCTCGGCAGGTTGCAGTCGAGGATCGCCAGGTGCGGCGGGCGCCACAGCATGGCGTCCCACGCGCTTTGGCCGTCGACCAGCCAGCCGACGGCATGGCCGGCGGCGCCGAGCGCGTCGGACACCATCCTGCCGAGGATCTCGTCGTCCTCCGCGAGGATCAATCGCGCCATGTCAGCTGCTTTCCGCCGTCAGCGCGCGCGTGATCGCGCCCGCCAGCTCGGTCGCGGTGACCGGCTTTTCCAGGACGTCCGCGGCCCCATAAGCCCGCATGATCCGGTGATGGGCGTCCCAGCGCGGCGCGGAGACGATGATGACCGGGATCGGCGGATGGCGCGACTGCAACCGGTTGCGCAGGGTCAGTTCGGAAAGCCCTTCCAGCCCGCAATCGAGCAGCACGATGTCGGGCTGGCTGGCGGACAATCCATCCCGCGCCGCATTGGCGTTTTCAAACATCGTCGCTCCGTGCCCCATGCCATGCAGCATCGCGCACAGCGATTCCGCGAACACCGGGTCGTCGTCGACCACGAATATGGCCAGTCGGTCGGGCATCATCCCGCATGGCGCAAGTCGTCCAGGCCGGTGCGGATGATCAGGTGGCGGCTCGCCGGGTCGCCCGCGTCGCGAAGCGCGTTCTCCAGCGCCGCCGCCGCGTCGCCCAGCGCGGGCTCGCCGAACATGCCGGCGGTGCCCGCAAGCTTGTGCAACAAATCAATCACCCGAAGATAATCGTCGTCGCCGCCCGCGCCCGATTGGCCGAGCGATGCGATCATGTCCAGCGTCTCGTCGCGTCGTTGCACGTAACGCTGCTCCAGACTGACATGTTGCGCCTCCACCAGCGGGAGCGAGGCCGCAACGTCGGAAAAAGACCTCACGTCCAGATATTGATCAATTACCTGCTTCAGGTCAGGGGTGCGAACCGGCTTGCTGAGGTGCGCCTGCATGCCTGCGGCGAGACAGGCGGCCACGTCCTCGGCATAGGCGTTGGCCGTCAGCGCCACGATCGGCAGGCGCCCGGCGTCGAACCCTTCCGCGCGCAAGCGACGCGTGGCTTCAAGCCCGTCCATGACCGGCATCTGGATGTCCATCAGCACGAGGTCGTAGGGCCGGCCCGCATCCGCCGCCTCGCGGATCATCGCCACCGCCCTGGCACCGTCGCCCGCAATCGCGACATCGAATGCGAGCTGCCGGGCGATTCCCTGAATCAGCGCCTGGTTGATGTCGTAATCCTCCGCGACCAGAATGCGCGGCCGGCGGGGGGGCGAGAGTGGTGACGCGGTCGGCGGCTCCGCGCCGACCGTCCAGTCGGCCGCCGCCGGTGCCTGCGCGACGCGCAGCGGCAGGAAAACCGAGAATATGGCGCCCTTGCCCAGCTCGCTCTGCACGGTGATGCGCCCGCCCATCATCGCGACGAGCTGCGTGCTGATCGACAGACCGAGGCCCGTTCCCCCGAACTTGCGGACGATCGAACCATCGGCCTGGCTGAACTTTTCGAAAATCGTCCCGACCCGATCGGGCGGAATGCCGATGCCGGTATCCGCGACGTCGATCCGCAATTCATCGCCCGACGGCGCCCGGGCCACCGTCACGTCGACATGGACGTGCCCGTGTTCGGTGAACTTGACCGCGTTGCCGACCAGGTTGAGCACGACCTGGCGAACGCGAAGCGGGTCCCCGATCACGAAACGCGGGACCGCGTCGTCAACGGTACAGCGCAGCGCCACGCCCTTGGCCCTGGCGATCGGCTCCATCAGCTGAAGCGCCGCGCGCAGCTTGTGCCGGATACCGATCGGCTCGTCGGCGAGCTGCATCTGGCCCGCCTCGATCTTCGAGATATCGAGGATGTCGTTCAACAGCCGCATCATCGCACGTCCGGATTCGGCGATCAGGTTGACGTGGCGGCGCTGCTCGTCATCGAGCGGGGTTGCGGCGAGCAGTTCGGTGAACCCGATCACGCCGTTCATCGGCGTGCGGATCTCGTGGCTCATATTCGCGAGGAACGACGATTTGGCGTTGGCGGCGTCCTCCGCCTGCCGGCGGGCGGCGACGAGCTGCGCCTCGATCGCCTTCGTCTTCGACACATCGCGGATCGATGCAATGATCTCGACGGGCCGGCCGGTTTCGGGGTCCTGCACCGCGGCGCAGTTTGCCTCCATCCAGCGATAGCGCGTGCGGTCGGTCGGCGCGGCCGAACGAAATGCGATGAGCACCTGCTTCATGTCGCCCGCGACGAGCGCGGCGAAGGCGTTGCGGACCTGCGCGTCCTCATCGGGATGGAAATCGGCGAGCAGATTGGCGCCGACCAGCGCATCAGCGGGAACCTCGAACAGGGTCGCCGACGACGGCGACGCGTAAAGGCAAGTCCCGTCGAGCGACAGGCGCACGACGGCGTCGGTGACGTTGTCGGTGATGAGGGTAAGTTGCTGGTCGCGTTCGGCCAGCGCGGCGAGCGCGGCCTTCTGGCTCGTCACGTCAAGGTTGACGCCGATGAACCCGATGACGTCGCCCTTCTCGTCGACCTCCGGCCGGCCGACCGTGTCGACCCAGACGATCGATCCGTCGGGCTTGCGCCAGCGGAATTCCTCCCGGAACACGGTGCGTTCGCTGACCGCCTCGCGCCAGGCCGCACTGACTCGATCGCGATCGTCTGGGTGGAGCGCGGTGGCCCAGCCGTCGCCCTGCCAGTCGCCGTCGCCCAGTCCGGTCAGTCCCAGCCAGGCCTGGTTGACATAGGTGCAGCTGCCGGCTGCATCGGTCCGGAAAATCCCCGCAGGCGCGAGGTTGGCCAGCGTCTGGAAGCGCAGCTCGCTCGCACGAAGCTGCTCGATCGCGCGCTTTTGTTCGGTCACGTCGACCGCGGCCCCGAAATAGCCGATGACCCGCTCGTCTTCATCGAACTGCGCGGCGTTGTACGTTTCCATCCAGAGGCTGGTCCCGTCGGCGGCCCTGAATTCGATCATCCGGCGACGCATCATCCCCGGCTTGAAATTGCGGAAAGGCGGGTCTTCGCGCAGCGGCCGCAGGTCGGCAACCGCCTCCATCCACCCGTTACCCAGCATCTCTTCGACCGACTTGCCGAGCTTCGCCGCCCAGGACGGGTTGATATAGGTCAGCGCCCCGGCGCTGTTTGCGCGGAAGATGCCGACCGGCGCGGATTCGGCCAGCATCCGGAAACGCGCCTCGCTGTCGGCGAGCGCGCGTTCCTGCAGGACGGCCTCGGTCACGTTGCGGATATTGCCCGTCGTGCCGATGAAGTTGCCCTGCGCATCGGCAAGCCGGCGGATGCTGACCTCGATATGCGCGAGCTCGCCGGATCGGCGAAAGAAGCGTTGGCGGAACGTCGCTTCGGACAGCTTGCCCGTTGCGAAGTCGGGATAGACCGTGGCGGTCATCGCCCGATCGTCGGGGTGCAGCAGTCGGGTGGTCCGCCAGCCCAGGCTTTCGGCGACGGTGTAGCCGGTCAGCGCCTCCCACGCCGGGTTGAGGAAAATCCACCGGCCCTGCGCGTCGGTCTTGAAGATGACTTCGCGCATATTGTCGAGCATGGAGCGGTTGAGTTCCTCGCTCTGGGTAAGCGCGCGGGCGATCGCGGCGCGGCCCGCCAGCGCAACGGCGACGGGCAGGCTCATGCCGAAGTTGACGACCAGGAAGCCCTGAAGCGTGTGCAGCCGCGCGGCCATGTCCCCCTTGACGAGCGTGATGGGGCCGGATCCCGACCATGTCGCAATGCTGGCGATCACCGCCACCATCAGCGTCGCGGCCGCGGCCCCCAGCCCGCCCAGGCGGAAGGCGGCCAACAATACGACCGGCGTGGCGACGTAGAGCAGCGGAAAACGCGACTGGGCGAAGACCCCGACGACGACAAGGAAGCCGCCCGACATGACCAGGAACCATTCGACCAGCCGTTCGCGCGAAACCGGCGCACGGTCGTTCCAGGCGTCGATCGCGACCCAGATCGACGGCGCGAGCAGCAGCAGCCCCAGCGCGTCGGTCAGCGCCCAGGTGATCCAGAATTCATAGGCCAGCACGCCCTGCCCCAGCACCATCGCGGCGACGAAGCCGGCAAAGGCCGGCGCGACCAGGCCGCCGAAGAGCGTGAAGGCCATGAGGTCCGAGAATTTGCTCATGTCCGGACGCGCACGGCCGGCGTGGCGCATCAGGATGGTGACCGACATGATCTCGATCGTGTTGACCGCGCTCAGCCCGATCGCCCGCGACAGCATGTCGCCGGCGAGCAGGTTCGCAAGCACATTGGCGGCGAATGCCGTTGTATTCAGCAGCAGATCGGGCCGATCGCGACGAAGCAACAGCGCGACCAGCACCGCGTTGGGCAGCCAGACGGCGGCGATGCGGCTGGAATCGCGGGTCAGCGCGACACCGAGATAGGCCAGCACGCCGAAGAGCAGGGTGACGCCCGTGACATAGGCGACGCGCGACAAATGCCGCCCCGCCCCCGGGTTGTGCGTGTCGGCTTGCATCATGATGCGTTCTTTCAACGATGGCCCGGCCCGGCGGGATTGAAGGTCACATCGCCTCCACCCGCCGCACGCTCGGGGACATGATCGTCGCGCGGCCAGACGGCAAGCCCGTCCGCTTCCGCCCTGATCCGCTGAAGGACCTGACGCCCGGAAAGGACCGGCATCATCGCGGCCAGGACGAGCATGTCGAGCGGTTCGTCCGCGAGGGCATCGATTGCAGCCTGGCCGTCAGCAACCGTCAGCACATGGTGACCGGCGGCTTCGAGTTTGAAGCTGACCAGATCCTCCAACAAGGGATCGTCGTCGGCCACGATGATGTACGCCATCCTTCAATCTCTCTGCGCGCGAAGGCAAAAGATGAGCGAACATCGTTAATTTTTGGTCAAACCAGCCGGCAAAAGCACCGATCCATGCGGGTTCCGCGACGCTTGGCGGGCCGGCTGTCGAGGGCGGTCAGCCGCGTCGCGCACCGATGCACGTAACCCCTTCGATCTTCACGCGTTCGGCGTCGCTCAGTCGGTGGACTCGCGGTCGCTGAGCAGGCTGGTCAGGCCGAGATCGGCGGTCACGTTGCTCACCGTATAGGCCATGTCGGGAATGGCATCGACCGCGAGCATCAGCGGCAGCAGCTCGATCGGCACGCCTGCGGCGATGGCCGGCGGGGCATAGGCGGCGAAGAAGGTGATCTGATTGGGCAGGCCCGCGATCGTCAGCGTATTGACCACCGCCAGCGCGCCGATCACCGCCAGCTGCGCCCAGCCCAGCGTCACGCCGTTCAGATGCGCGAGCGCGAGCGCGACGACGACGATCGATGCGGGCGCGGCGATGCGGAACAGCGCAACCGCCATCGGCAGCACCATGCCCGACTGCGCCGGCGCCAGCCCGAGCGTGCGCGCGCCCGCCAGCATCGCTGGCAACGCGGCAAGCGAGGATTGTGTGGTGAAGGCAACCGCCTGGGCCGGGGCGACGGCGCGCGCAAAGCCGGCCAGCGACCCGCGCCGCGCCAGCGCCACGGCGGCATAGACGATCAGCATCAGCGCGAGCGTCGTGACGATCTGAACCAGCACATACCAGCCGAGCGCGGCACCCACGCCGAACCCGGTGCGCGCGGCGACGACGAAGGCGAGCGCGAATACGCCGAGCGGTGCCAGGAGCAGCACCCAGCGCACGATCACCAGCATCGCGTCGACCACGCCCGCCAGCACATCGCCGATCGCCCGGGCGCGCGCCGCATCGATCCGTCCGAGTGCAAAGGCGAAGAACAGTGCAAAGATCACCACGGGCACAATGGCGCCCTGCGCCGCCGCGCCGATCGGGTTGGCGGGAATCATCGCGCGCAGCGTGTCGGCGGTGGCGGGCAAGGCGGGCATCGCCTGAGCGGGCGGGCCGAGCGGGGCGGCGAGCCGCCAGCCGCTGAACAGCAGTTCGCCCATCACCAGCCCGACCGCCGCCGATACCGCCAGCAGCGCGACGAAGCTGAGCAGCGCGCGCCGGGTGATCGCGGCGCCGCCCTGGCGCAGCGTCTGGCCGATGCCGGTCACGATCAGGCCGAAGACCAGCGGGACGACAGTCATGCGCAGCGCATCCAGCCAGATACCCCCGACGAGCTGGGCGGCGGGGATGAACCGGCTCGCCGGCCCGGCCAGGATGCCGAGCACGAGCCCGGCGAGAACGCCGGCCAGGATGCGCAGGGTCGGGCCGGTCATGCGTCAGGCATAGGCGGCGGCATGCGTGCCCATTACCTGGGCCGCGAAACGCTCCATCTCCTCCGCCTGCGGGCTCATCTGGAGGAGCAGCAGGTCGAGCCCGGCTGCCTCATATTCGGCGATGCGCTCCTTCAGCTGCTCGGGCGTGCCGACCAGATTGGGGCGCAGGCCGCGATTCGACACCGAATATTCCTGAATCTTCATTTCGCGCTCGAGCTGGGTGCCCGACAGCCACTGGTCGAAATTGTCATAGCCCGCGGGCAGGTCGCTGACCGTGGTGATCCGCTCCAGCTCGCGCTTCGCCTCCGCCTCGCTGTCGCGGACGATGGCATAGGCAGCCATGCCATATTGCATCGGCGGCTTGCCCAGCGCCTCGCGCCGGGCGGCCATGTCGGCGATCTTGGGCGCGACCGCCTCGACGGGATCACCATGCATGACATAGGCGTCGCATTGCGCGGCGATCAGCGCCTTGGCCGCGGGGCTTTCGCCGCCGGCATAGGTGACGGGCTTGCGCACCGGCTTGGGCGCGCACACCGCGTTTTCGGTGGTGTAGAATTGGCCGGCGAAGCTGAACTCCTCCTCGCGCCACAGCCCCTCGACCACCTTCAGCCATTCGCTGGTGCGCGCATAGCGATCGTCGTGCTGGTCGAATTGCAGGCCGTAGCGTTTGGCCTCATCCGCCCACCAGGACGACACGACATTGAGCGCCAGCCGGCCCCCGGCGATCTGGTCGATGTTCGCCGCTGCCTTTGCGAACAATGCCGGCTGGTGGAAATTGGGGCGCACCGCGACCATCAGCTCGAGCCGCTCGGTCACCGCCGCCAGCGCCGCCGCGGTCGACCAGGCATCGAGCGTCGGCGCAGCCGGCCCCTTGATATCGTTCATGTTCAGCTCGGCGATCAGCGTCAGGTCATAGCCCCAGCGTTCCGCGTCCTGCGTCAGCCGGCGGGTATAGTCCCAGCTCGCCTCCATCCCCTCGTCGGCGATATTGCGCAGCCACCCGCCGAACACCGGCATCCAAAATCCATAGCGCATCAGCGCACCTCCTCGATCCCCGACGCGCGCATGCGCGTTTCGTCCAGCCACCGCGCGATGCGGTCGACCAGCCGGTCGTGCGGGTCCCAGCCCAGCACGTCTTGCGGCTTCGCGACGAAATTCGACAATGCGTTGACATCGTAGAAGCGCGGGCATCCGTCGCGATCGTCGATCATCACCTCGACCCCGCCCAGATCGAGCGATGCGGCGCGCGCGATCGCCTCGGCGGCATCGCGCAAAGCGCGGTCGGGCTCGACCGCGACCATGGTGATCGCGCTGCCCGGCACCTGGCACGCATCGGCCGGGCACAGGTCGAACGCGCCGCCGCCCGCGACCTCGATCGCATAGAGATAGGCGCGGTCGAGCGTCTCGATCCGCGTGATCGTGCCGCCGCGCGCGGGCACGTAATCCTGGACGAGCAGCACGCCGTCGATGCTGGTCGGCAGCGTTGCATCGGCGACTGCGGCGCGCACTTCGTCCAGGCTGTCGAAACGGGCGATGCCCGCCCCTGCCCCGCCGATATTCGCCTTGACCACCAGCGGAAACCCGATCGCTTCGGCGGCGGCCGGCACGTCGGCGGCGCGGTGGACGACGCGCGTCGCAGGAATCGCCAGCCCGAGCGATCCGATCAGCGCGAGCTGACGCGCCTTCGACGTGTCGACCGCGAGCGCGGCCGTACCGTTCAACACGCGCGCGCCGGCGAGCTCCCACTGGGCGAACAGCGACTGCGCCCAGAAGATCGGATGCTCGGCCTCCCGCAGGAACGCCGACATCGCCAGCCGGCTGAGCACCAGCGGCGCCGGCGGCGCAGGATCGGCGGGGTCGAACGCGGTACCCGGCTTCAGCGCGCGATAGGCGATGCCGCGCCGGTCGAGCGCGGCGAACAGCGGGACGAACCATTGGGGATGTTCGTAGAGGATGGCGAGGTCAGCGGTCATGATGGCATGCGTCATGCCGCGCCCGGCCCGGGTTGGAAAGCGCGACGCGCTTGTCACCCGCCAAGCAAAGCTTGGGCCGGAACGATCGGCGGTTGCGGCCAGGGCGCGGCGACGGCATGGGCAGGGGATGGCGAAGCTGCGCGTCGATCAACTGCTGGTGGAGCGCGGACTGGCGGAAAGCCGCACGCGCGCGCAGGCGCTGGTGATGGCGGGCCTCGTCTTCGCAGGCGACCGCAAGGTCGACAAGCCGGGCCAGCAGCTGGCCGGGGACGCGGCGCTGAGCGTCCGGGGGCGCGACCATCCCTGGGTCTCGCGCGGCGGCATCAAGCTCGCCCATGCGCTCGACCATTTCGGCTGGGACGTGGCGGGTGCGGTCGCGATCGATGTCGGGTCGTCGACGGGCGGCTTCACCGACGTGCTGCTGAGCCGCGGCGCGGCGCGCGTCTATGCGGTCGATTCGGGCACCAACCAGCTGGCGTGGAAACTGCGCCAGGACCCGCGCGTCGTCGTGCACGAACAGACGAGCGCCCGCATCCTCACCCCCGCCCACATCCCCGAGCCGGTCGACCTGGTGGTGTGCGACGCGAGCTTCATCGCGCTCGAAAAGGTGCTGGCGGTGCCGATCGGATTCGTGCGGCCCGGCGGGCGGCTGATCGCGCTGATCAAGCCGCAGTTCGAGGCGGGGCGCGATGAGGTCGGCAAGGGCGGCGTGGTGCGCGACCCCGCCGTCCATGCGCGCGTGTGCGACGCGGTCGACGCGTGGCTGACGGCGGCGGGCTGGACGGTCGCGGGGCTGACGACGAGCCCGATCACCGGGCCGGAGGGCAATGTCGAATTTCTGATCGCCGCAAGCCTGCCCGCAGCAATCGCGGACCCCAATCGGGACGCGAACGACTGACAACCCTCTTGCGTTCACGCCCAACATCGCCACAACCCGGCGCGTCCCTGTTGCGTTGCGGTACATCTGAACAAAGGAACGGGTGAAGGGCGGCGAATGAGTGAAATAGCGTCCAAGGGTCAGTTGCGGATGTCGTTCCTGCGCTGGGCGATGGTCACCGTACCGCTGGTGCTCCTGCTCGGCCTGATCGCGGGACGGCTGGTGCCGGCCGGATCGGAGAGCACCTGGTACGCGGCGCTGGCGAAACCCGCGGGCACGCCCCCCGACTATGCCTTTCCGATCGCATGGACGACCATCTACGTCTGCAGCGGGCTGGCGCTGGCGATGATCCTGCATGCGCGCGGCGCACGTGGCCGGGGTGCGGCGATTGCGCTGTTCGTCGTCCAGATGATCGCCAACATGGCCTGGACGACGGTGTTTTTCGGCTTTCACCAGATTTTCGGCGCGCTCGTCCTGCTCATCGTCATCCTGTTGCTGGTGATCGCGACCGCGCTGGCGTTCGGCCGCATCCGCAGCGCCGCGGCTTGGCTGCTCCTCCCCTATATGGTCTGGGTCAGCTATGCTGCGGTGATCCAGTTCCAGATCTGGCAGCTCAATCCGGACGGCGGCGCCCTTGTCCCCGCCGCCCCCGCCACCCAAATCGAGCTCTGAGAGCGAAAAGGAACCCCGCATGCAATCCGAGAACCGCCTGTTCGACGACTTCGTCAAGTTCGTGAACGGTGCCGCCGGCACGGTCGCCGGCATGGCGCGCGAAGGCGAAAGCGCCGCACGCGAACGCGCCCGCGAATGGATCGGCGGGCTCGACTTCGTCAGCCGTGACGAGTTCGAGGCGGTCAAGGCGATGGCCGCCGCCGCGCGTGACGAGGTCGACGCGTTGAAGGCCCGTCTCGACGCGCTGGAAGCGAAGCCGGCGGGCAAGGCCAAGCCCTGACCCCCGGCACCCACAGGTTGTCCACAGATTTTTGCACCGGCGCGGCTGCCGCTGCTTGTTCCACGCTTTGCCGGTTGGCAACCATGCGCGCGCCGGGACGCGGCGCGGGAGATGAAACGGATGCTTGACGAAGCGGAGTATGAACGCGACGCCGCGCCGATCGACATGCTCGAAAACTATTTCGGCGCGCATGGCTGGAGCTATGAGCGCGAGGACGAGGAGATCGTCGCCAAGGTCAAGGGCAGCTGGACCGAGTTCGAGCTGCGCGCGATCTGGCGCGAGGAGGACGGCGTCCTGCAGTTCCTGGCCTTTCCCGACATCCGCGTGTCCGACGAGCGCCGCGCGGCGCTGTACGAGGCGATCGGGCTGGTCAACGAACAGCTGTGGATCGGCCATTTCGAGCTGTGGTCGTCGAGCGGCATCCTGCTGTTCCGGCACGCCGCGATGATCGATGCGGGCGACGGCGGCGTGATGACGCTGGCCCAGGCCGAATTGCTGGTGGAAAGCGCGATCGACGAATGCGAACGCTTCTATCCCGTGTTCCAGTTCGTGCTGTGGGGCGGCAAGTCGCCCAAGGAAGCCATCGCCGCGTCGATGATCGAGACCCAGGGCGAGGCGTGAGGCCCTATCAACCGCTGCCCGCCGCCGGGCCGAACCGGCTGCTGATGATCGGGTGCGGCAATATGGGCGGTGCGATGCTGGCGCGCTGGATCGCGGCCGGCACGATCGATCCGGCCAGGGTGTGGGTGGTCGATCCCGGCAGCCCGCAACTGCCCGAAGGCGTGCGGCTTGCCGCGGCGATCACCGACGCCCCTGCTGCGGACGCCGTCCTGCTCGCGGTCAAGCCACAGCAGTTGACGGCCGCGCGCGATGGCGGGCTCGACCGGCTGGCACCGCACCTGTTGATCTCCATCCTCGCGGGCGTCGATGCGGCGACGCTGGCCGGAGTCAGCCACGCCGCGCATGTCGTGCGCGCGATGCCCAACCTGCCCGTCGCGATCGGACAGGGCGTGGTCGGGCTGTACAGCGCGACTGCCACCGATGCCATCCGCGCGACCGCGACCGCGTTGATGACGCCGCTGGGGCTGGCCGAGTGGATCGCGGACGAAACACTGTTCGACGCGGTGACCGCGCTGTCGGGCAGCGGCCCCGGCTTCACCTATCGCTTCATCGACGCACTGGCGCAGGCCGGCGCGGCCCTGGGGCTGGACGCCGACCAGGCATTGCGGCTGGCGCGTGCGACCGTGGCGGGTTCGGCCGTGCTCGCCCAGGCATCGCCCGACACCCCCGCGACGCTCGCCGACCGGGTGGCGAGCCCGGGCGGGTCGACGCGCGAGGGGCTGAACATTCTCGACCGCGACGATGCGCTGCGCCGCCTGCTCGTCGAGACGCTGGCGGCGGCCGAGCGCCGCAACGCCGAGCTCGCTGCCGCCGCGCGCGCCTGAACCTGCCCCTCGCCCGGCAGAACGGTGCGATGGAACTTCGCACGACGATGCGGGGTTAGTCGGTCAGGTTTGAGATCATGGAGGCGATGATGGCGACGACGATCGAACGCGATCCCCAGGGACGCTTTGTCAGCAACAACGACGATGCGGTGAGCCCCGCGTCGAGCAATCGCAACTTCGGCGTGCTCGCGGGTGCGGTCGGGGCCGGCGCGGCGCTGGGCGTGCTGGCGATGCTCGGCCGCAAGGCGGCGGTACAGGCCCCCACCGCCCTTGCCGGCGACTGGGCAGAGGCGCTGGCCGCCGAGCACAAGGCGGTCCTGAAAATCTTCGACGCGATCGAGGCGACAGCGGAGGATGCGACGGGCCGGCGGACGATGTTGCTGACGCAGCTGAAGCACGCGCTGACCAAGCATGCGATCGAGGAAGAGAACGTCATCTATCCCGCGCTGCGCGACGCGGGTCGCCGTGACGAGGCCGATGCGCTCAACAAGGAGCATGGCGACGTCAAACACTATCTCTATCAGCTCGACCAGACGCCGAAGAACGCGACCGAGTGGCTGGC
Source organism: Sphingomonas sp. CCH15-F11 (assembly GCF_001557005.1). Taxonomy (NCBI): domain Bacteria; kingdom Pseudomonadati; phylum Pseudomonadota; class Alphaproteobacteria; order Sphingomonadales; family Sphingomonadaceae; genus Sphingomonas; species Sphingomonas sp. CCH15-F11. Next base: position 37,204 of record NZ_LSKG01000055.1, read on the forward strand.
GATCGTCCGCCGTTTCCGCGCCGATATCGAACGGCACATGACCGAAGAGGAAACCGAGCTGTTCCCGGCGCTGCGCGCGCAGCTGTCCGAGGAAAAGAACAAGGCGCTCAAGGCGGCGATGAACAAGGAAGGCTTCAAGGTCGCTTGAGCTCCGGCGTCCTTGCAGGGTCGGGAGACCGCCGCCCGGACGGGCCGCGCGGTCTTCCGACTTCGCGCTGACACCGCCGGCGCGTTCGACGATGGGAGCGGAACCGCGGCCCCGCTGAGGTGATCGTCAGCCCTGGAGCGCCTCGATCCGGGCGCGCTCCTCCGCCGGTATCAAGCTGTCGAGCACGGCCCAGAAGCCGCCGACCGCCCCCTGCCCCGCCCGCGAATAGGCCGCCGACAGCCGCTCACGCAGCTGATCGAACAATTCCGCCTCCAGCGCCGCCCCCGCCGCGGTCAGCCGCATCAGCCGCTGGCGACGATCGCTCACGCCGGGCCGGCTTTCGACGAGCGCGCGTTCGGACAGGTCGTTGAGCACGCGGCCCAGCGACTGCTTGGTGATCGCCAGCAGCGCCAGCAACTCGCTGACGGTCAGGTCGGGCTTGCGCGCGATGAAATAGAGCGCGCGATGGTGCGCGCGGCCAAGGCCGCGATCGGCCAGCCCGGCATCGATCGCCCGATAGAGATGGCTGTAGCCGAAATAGAGCAATTCGACGCCGCGCCGGACCTCGGCCTCGCGCAGGAACAGGGGGGACGCGGCGCGATAGCTTTCCGGGGTATTTTGGCCAGCCATGTTGACCGGGTTCTACACCGCGCTACACCGGGCGCAACCCAGCCCGACGGTGATCGGTCCCGTGCGGGCGACGACAGGGAACGCCATGCTCGCCACTGCCACGCACGCCGCGCCATCGCTGGTTTTCCAGCATGATCCCCACCCCGCGCCGCGATCCGCCGATGAACGCGCCGCACTGCTCGCCGCGCCCGTGTTCGGCCGCGCGTTCAGCGATCACATGGTCGTCGTGCGCTATAGCGAAGGCCAGGGCTGGCACGACGCGCGCGTCCAGGCGCGCGGGCCGATCCCGATGGACCCGGCGTCATCGGTGCTGCATTATGCGCAGGAGATTTTCGAGGGGCTGAAGGCCTATCGCCTGCCCGACGGTGGGGCGGCGCTGTTCCGGCCCGACGCCAATGCCCGCCGGTTCCGCGAGTCTGCCGAGCGGCTGGCGATGCCGCCGATGCCCGAGGCGATCTTTCTGGATGCGGTGCGCGAGATGGTGCGCATCGACCATGAATGGATCCCCGCGATCGAGGGCGGCTCGCTCTATCTGCGCCCATTCATGTTCGCGAGCGAGGTGTTTCTGGGCGTCAAGCCGGCGTCGGAATATCTGTTCATCGTCATTGCGTCGCCGGTCGGGCCCTATTTCCGGGGCGATTCGCCGTCGATCACGATCTGGACGTCGCAGCAATATACGCGTGCGGCCCCCGGCGGCACCGGGGCGGCCAAATGCGGCGGCAACTATGCCGCTAGCCTGATCGCGCAAGCGGAGGCGACGCGGCAGGGCTGCGACCAGGTCGTCTTCCTCGATGCGGTCGAGCGCCGCTATGTCGAGGAATTGGGCGGCATGAACCTTTTCTTCGTCTTCGACGACGGCACGCTGCGCACGCCGCCGCTGGGCGGCACGATCCTGCCCGGCATCACGCGCAGCTCGCTGATGATGCTCGCGCGCGACGCGGGCATGCGGGTCGAGGAAGCGCCATACGCGATCGACCAGTGGGAGGCGGATGCACGCAGCGGGCATTTGCGCGAGGCTTTCGCCTGCGGCACCGCGGCGGTCGTCACGCCGATCGGGCGGGTGCGCGGCGAGAAGGTCGACTTCACGATCGGCAATGCCGGCCCGGGCACGGTGACGGGAACGCTGCGCGAGCGCCTGGTCGCGATCCAGCGCGGCATCGCCCCCGATCCGCACGGCTGGGTCGAGCGCGTGATCTGAGGCACGCACGATCCGGGCTTTGACGAAGCCCCCGCCCCGCGATAGAGGGACGGCCCGCCGGACGCACCGGCGGTTCCTGCTGGGGCGTCGCCAAGCGGTAAGGCACCGGTTTTTGGTACCGGCATTCGCAGGTTCGAATCCTGCCGCCCCAGCCAGATCTTACCGAACGCGCCGCGAAGGCATGCGCTTGCCGCCGATCGCGGCGGTGCCCGATTTCACCGCGACGCCCACGCTTGAAGCGCAACTGGCGCGTCTGGAACCATCTGCGCACGATCCTACCACGCGCAGGCATGACGACCGACAATCCGGCGCACTTGAACAGCTAGCCTCGCTGCGCAAGCTACGCCGACGCCGACATCACCGTGTGACGCATCCAGCCGTCGCCGAGCCGGCTAGAAGCGGTTGGCCAAGGTCACGCCGAACGTCGCCGGATCGCCCAGCTGGCCGACAACCAGGCCGTTGTTGCCGGGCTGGTTCGACAGAAACTCGAAATATTCGGTGTCGAAGGCGTTTCGCGCCCAGACCCAGGCATTCAGCCCGCTGGCTTGACGATAGCCGACGCGGAAATTGGCGATGCCATAGCCATCGACCACGAAAAACGGGGATGGCGTGGCGTTCGACGAGAAGGCCGAGCGATAGCTCGCATCGGCACCGGCATAGACCTCGCCCCTGCCCAGCGGAAAATTGACTTCGCCGCCCCACGCGAGCGCCCATCTGGAAATGCCGGGAAAGCGTTCGCCGGAGATGTCCTTGAACCCGCCCAGCGTGCCCTGGCAATTGGCCGGGACATTGGGGGTCGCCGCGGTGATCCCGGTGCACTCGGGCGGCGGCGGGGCATCGGGAAAATCGCGGAACTCGCCATCGTTGAAGGCGACGTTGAAATAGGTGGCGATCCGGTCGCTGGGGCGCAGGCTCAGCTCGCCCTCGAACCCCTGGATGCGGACATCGGCATTGGCGAGATAACCGCGCACTACCCCGATGGCGCCGTTGGTGACGGTCGTCTGATAGTCGTCGATATCGGTCCGGAACGCGGTGAGGTTCAGGGTCACGCGCCGGTCCCAGAACTGCGTCTTGGCACCGATCTCGAAATGGTCGAGCTGCTCGGGCCGGACCTCGACCAGTTCGGTGGCGACCGTCACCCCGTCGGCGCGGAACGGCAGGCCGTTCAGGTTGAGCCCGCCCGATTTGAAGCCGCGCGCATAGATCGCGTAGAGTTGCACATCGTCGACCGGACGCCACGACAGGTTGATGTCACCGGAAACGTTGAAGTCGCGATAACGCCCGGCGTAGGACTGGGCGGGCAGCGCCGCGCGTTGCTGGGCCAGCTGCGCCGGTGTCGGATTGGCGATGCCTCCCGTCACCGTCGCGTCATAGGTCGAATCCTTGGTATCATAGTTGAGGCGCAGGCCCGGCTGGAGGCGAAGCCGATCGGTCAGGTTCCAGGTGAGCTGGCCATAGGCAGCGACGCTGTTATTCTCAAAACGGATGTCGTTGCGCTGGGTCAGCCCGTCGAGCACCGCGGGGTTGGCCCCGGCCGTCGGCCCGTTGCTGAACAGATTGGCCGCCGCGCCCTGGGACTGGAGGCCGCGGGTGTCGATCGTCTGGCGGAACCCGAACAGTCCCGCGACGAAATCGACACGATTGTCGCCCGACGTGGCGAAGCGGAATTCCTGTGTCAGCTGGCGCTGGTCGGAGGGGTTTTCGGACCGGGTCGTGATGGGCAGGCCGATGAAATCACGGTCGTTCGACGGACGCCACGTCCAGAACCGCCAAGCCGTAACCGATGTCAGCGTGCTGTCGCCCAACTGCCATTCGGCGACCAGCGACGCACCGCCCAGATCCTGCTGCGCGCGCAGATCGGCGTCGACATCGGTGATGCGGGCAAAGGGATCATCGGTCGGCAGCGCGTAGCCGAGCGCCGCCGTCAGCGCGGCAAACTGGCGATTGGCGGCACGCAACGTCGGAAAGACCCGCGCCGGCACCTGGGTGTAGCCGTCGGGCCGCTGGCGGCTCCAGTCGGCCGTAAAGGTCAGCTCCAGCCCCTCGACGCCGGTATAGAGCAGCGTGCCGCGCAGGCCGAGATTGTCGAGCGAATTGGTCCATTCGTCGGTACGCACGTTGCGCACCGTCCCGCGCCGGGTGGTACCGACAATCGCCAGGCGCGCCGCCAGCGTCTCGCTGAACGGCCCCGACACCGATGCCTTGCCCTGGAAGAAGTCGTAATTTCCCCCGCTCAGCTCGACACGTGCCTCGGGCGAGAAGCTGGGGGCACGGGTGCGGATGTTGATCGCGCCGGCGGTCGTGTTCTTGCCATAGAGCGTCCCCTGGGGCCCGCGCAGCACCTCGACCTGTTCGGTATCGATGAAGTCGAGCGCGGACGCCGCCGGTCGCGCATAGTAAACCTGGTCGATATAGAGCCCGACGCCCTGCTCGATCCCGTCATTGGTGAGGCCCAGCGGCGCGCCGAGCCCGCGAATATTGATCGCGGAATTGCGCGGGTTGGACGCGTAATACTGGATGACCGGCTGAATCTGCGCGATGCGGCTGATGTTATAGGTGCCGGTCGAGGTCAGCTGGCGTTCGCTGAACACGCTGATCGGCACGGGCACGTCCTGCAGCGCCTCTTCGCGGCGGCGGGCGGTGACCAGGATGGTTTCGCGCTCGGCCTCTGGCTGTTCGTCGTCCGGCGTCGTTTGGGCGTGGGCGGGTGCTGCGGCGAGCAGCGGCAAGAGCAGCAACAATTGGCGCGACGGCATGTGCATGACGCGAACTCCTCCCTGTCGGTCGCCCGAAACTCGATCGATTCGATAGGAATTACAAAGAAGGAGAAATTGTCGAGCCAAAGCTTCCGCTTTGCGGCATCCCGGGTCGGCGCGCGGGCCGCGGGTTCAGTCGAGGCCGACGAGCCGTGCGACGCCGGTGCGCAGCATCGCATCGATGATCGCGGCGTCACTGGACATCGGCAGCTGGCCGATGATCGACAGCGTGACGGCACCATGGACGATCAGCCTCAGGTCGCGCACGCGCGCGCTGGCCGCCGCCCAGGTGGAGGCCGGGCAGCGCGGCCGCGAGATCGTCGAGCGGAGCACAGATCCGGCGGGCGACGAATGTCGAGCGCCCCCGACGCAGATGCCAATCCCCGATTGACGATGATCGACGCGTGCGGCCACTATCTGCGGTGGACACAGCCGTCAGCGGCCGCGGCGGCGGCGAGGAAGTTCGCGCGATGAAACGGGGAAGGATCCTGGCCGGGGCCGCGATCACGCTGGTCACGATCGGCGCGGCGGGCTGGTTGCTGTCGGTACAGGTCGCAGAGTCGCAGTCCCGCCCGGTCGCGCCCGCCGACGCGGATCGCCGGGCGCATGGCGCGGCGGCCTTCATGGGCGCGGGCTTCGGCGGGATCAGCACCGATGCGCTGGCAACCAACGCGCTCCCGTGGCGCATCGCGGCGACGGCGCTGGTACTCGACGCGCAGGCCAGTGATCCTGCCGCGTCGCTGTCGCAGGCAACGCTCGACAGGGTGCTTGCCCGCTTCGGTTTCCTGACCGGCACCCGCGTGATCAATCTCCCGCAAGGCGTGCGCCAGGTTGCGTCGTCGCTGCCGCTCGGCATGACCTATGGCGATATCGCCCCGGTGGCGGGGGCGAAGGTCATGGTTTCGAACCTCGGTTGTGCGGCGTGCCACGCGGGCGCGACCTACAGCGCGGAAGGCATCCCGATGCCGGATCGCCCGGCCCTCGGGATGCCGAACACCTCGATCGACCTCGAAGCCTACACCCTTGCCGTCTTTCGGGCGATGCGCCGGCATATCGATTCGCCCGACCTCCTTCCCGCGGCGCAGACCCTGTTCCCCGAGATGGGCTGGCGCGAGCGCGCGAGCCTGCGGCTGATCGTGCTTCCCCTCGCCCGCAGGCGCCTCGACGCGCTCGCCGATGCGGAACGGCCGTTACCGTTCACCAACGGCGCGCCGGGAAGCACCAACGGGGTCGCCGCGCTCAAGCAGGCGCTGGGGACGCCGTTGACCGACGGCGGACGGGGCGATGCGGGCGTCGTTTCGATTCCCGATCTCGGCGACCGAACCTGGCGGACGCGCCTGCTTGCCGACGGGGTTTACGCGGTCCCGGGTGCGGGCGCCGGTCCGACGACCGCTCCACCCGACCCGTCGCGGCGGCGGGCACTGGCCGCGATCACGACATTTTTCACCGTGCCGAGCATGGGCGTACATCCCGACAAGGCAAAGGCGAGCCTCGACGACGCCGAAGACGTCATGGCCTTTATCGACGGCTATCAGGCGCAGCGGTTTCCCGGCGTCGTCGACCGCGCTGCCGCGGCGCGCGGGCGCACGCTTTACGCGGGCCAATGTGCGCGTTGCCACGGGACATACGACGACAGGCTGGACGCGCCGCGGCTCGTGTCGTTCCCCAACTGGTACGGCGATGTCGGAACCGATCCGATGCGCCGCGCAAATTTCGATTCCGCGTTGGCGGCTGCCGTGGCGAAGTCCCCCTATCGCGCGCTCATCACGGTCCGTCAGGGTCCGGGCTATGCGGCGCCACCGCTCGCGGGACTTTGGGCGTCCGCGCCTTACCTGCACAACGGATCGGTGCCGACCATCGCTGCCCTGCTCGATCCCGCGCGCCGACCGGCGCGGTTCATGGTTGGCGGACATGCGCTCGATTTCGGCGCGCTTGGGCTGAGGTTGACAGCGGACGGGCGCTATCCGCCGGGGTACCGGCCGTTCTCCCGTCCAGCATGGATCGATACGGGCACGCAGGGCCGCGGCGCGACGGGGCATTTGCAGGGCACCGCGCTGTCCGCGGCCGACAAGCGCGCGCTGATCGAATATCTGAAGCTGCTCTAGCCGATCAGAACTTCGTCGATCGGCAGCCGCGCCCGCGCCGTAATGGGGCCTGCCGGCCGGCGACCGAGCCGGAAGGCCGAGACGAGCCGCCGATCCTGCGGGATGCGCGCCACGTCCTTCGCCCATGCGTTCGCCTCCGGATCGTCGGCCAGCGCCGCAAGCACCGCCGCGCCAAATCCCGCCGCCTCGATCCGCAGCCACAGGCGATAGAATTTGCGGCCGCTGTCGAACGGATCCTCGCCGACGGGGCGGTGGAACAGGACGACCGCCGCGTCCTTCGCGATCCGGCCCCCCTCGGAAACCAGCGGCTTCGCCAATCCGGCCCGCGCAAGCCATCCGAACATCGGCCCGAGCACCAGTCCGGCGCCCCTGGCCGCGATCGGCCCCATCGCCATGGCATCGGCATTGAGTCCATCGCGCGCCCAATCGGGATGTCCGCGCGACAGCCGCATCCACGACAGCAATTCGCGACGAAACGGATCCTCGCGCATGAAGCGCCAGCTGGCCTCGTCGAGGTGGCGGTCGACAGCCCTAAGCGTCGCGGGGTCGGCGAGTATGGCGGCATCATCGCCGACGAGCGCGGTGGCGGCGTCGCGGTCGGCGGGCGAGGCTTTTTCGAAGCCCCCCCGGAACGAACTGCGCCTGTCGACCCATTCCGCCAGGGGATCGGGCTCGACCGGCCCCGACAAAGCGAAGTGCGCGGTGCGTCGGAGCCCGGTGTCCCGGCCGCCCTGCAACCGCTCCACACGCACGCCCCGCGTCGCGCGGCTGGCGGCGAGACAAAAGCCCTCTGCTGCCGCGCCGAGGCTCATTGCGGCATCGTGGCCGGTCGGATCGGCGGCGGGCAGGCGCCGAGACAGGTCCTCGAAAAGCGTCGCGCCATCGTCGTCGATCCGCCAGCGGGCAGGTTGCACATTGTGCACGCTCGGCGCGAGCGCCGCTTCGGCCACGAGCGCCGCCATGTCCTCGCGCGTCATGCGATCTCCTTGCGGAAAAGATGCGTGCGATGGAGCGGCTTTCCGCCGAGCCGATCGATCTGGCAGAGGCTCGCGGCGTTGACGTCGGCAATCCAGGTGACGCCCAGCCGCTCGTACCCGGCATCGCGCAGGGCGGTCACCGTCCGCGCCAGCATCGCCGGCATGACGCCGCGGCCGTGCCATGCGGTTGCCACCGAATAGAAGATGATCACCGCGCGCTTCCGGTTGATCCGATACCGCAGGTAGTGCCACGGCGTCGCAAGGCCGATGCGCGAACGCGTCGCGGCGAGGAAGCCGTTGAGATCGGGGATGCAGATCACCGCCCCGATCGGCTTTCCGTCGTGGTGCAGTACGGACGACAGCCGCGGATCGAGGATCGCGCTCATCTCGCCGGCCTGGAATTCGAACTCGTCGGCGGTCAGGGGAACGAACATGGGATTGGCCGCAAAGCCATCGTTGAGCACCTGTCGCGCTTCGGCCATCCGCTCGGGAAAGACGCGCTTTTCGACCGGTGCGAAGCGGAAGCCGGCGGCGGCGTCGAACCCCTCGACGGTGGCCAGGTTCACGGTCGACAAGTCGATGTCGAAGGTGGTCATCGGAAAGAATGCCTGGAACCCGTTTGCATCGAGCAGGCGCGGCAGATGCGGTGGCCCGACGATCATATCGGTATAGGCGCGATTGCCGAAGCCGCCGGTCTGCACGCCCGCCTGCTGCATCGCGGTAAGGTTGAAGTTTCCGACCAGCTCATTTTGCGCATGCGCGCGCGCAAAATCTGTCGCAGCGTCGAGCAGCGCGCGGGCAGCGTCCCCGTCATCGGCGCAGTCGAAGAAGCCGAACTGCGCGCGGCGGATGCCATGGCGCATGTTCGACTGCGAATGGACATGCGCCACGATCCGGCCGAGCGGACGCCCGTCACGATGGGCAGTCCAGTAGCGGAACGGATTGCCGGACGCCCACAGGGGGTTCTTCGCGGGATCGAGCATCCGGCGGATATCGCGCTTCAGCGGCGAAACATAGCCGACCGAGTGGTCATACACGGCGAAGGGCACATCGAAAAAGGCGTCCGCATCGCCTTCGCGCAGCTCGATTGTCACGCGCTTCGCTCCAACAGCCGGGAAAGCAGAATCAGCTCGTCGCCCAGGCGCGGGCCTGCGAAGCTGCCGGCCGATACCGCGAGGAAGCGCGGCTGATCGCCGGGCAACCGGACGAGATGCGTCGCCGCGAGCGAGTCGAGCAGGTCACGGGCTGCGTCGCGCAAATCCGGGTCGACCGAGGAATCGCTCACGACCGGCATCGCCGCGAGCGTCGAGACGGTCGCTTGCGGCCAGGCTGCGAGCGCCTCACCCTCGATGACCCTGCCCGTCGCCAGCAACGGATGGCTTGCGAGCAGCGCCGCAGGATCGCGGGGATCGGCCCGGGCGAGCGCGCGGACGAGTCCCTCGGTGCCGCGACGACTGCGCGCAAACCGCTCGACAAGCAACGCCAGCGCCGAAAGCGCAGTACCGAACGCGGCGGCGCTCGGGCTGCCTTCGCTCGCCAACGCGGCAAGTCCGCCTCCGCCAAGACACAGGAGGACGTCGCGCACAAGCTTGCGCGGCGCATCCGCACCGTCGACCAGGTGCGACGTCGCGAGGACGAGCAGCAGCATGGCGAAGGGGCCGAAGCGCACGGGCAAGCCGGGAGCGATTGCATGGAAATCGGTCAGCGCCATCGGGATGGTCGCGGCCAACGCGATCAGGAAGGTGTCGGCGGTCGCCCGCTCACCCTGCGACAGCCCGGTCCGGTTGGCGGTTATCAGCATCACCATCAATGCGACGACAATGGCCTGGAATGTCGCGAGCGCGACGAGGGTCGGCCCGCTCCAGACGAAGCCGATGGTCAGCGCGATAACCGAGAACGCGGCCCCCCCGACAAGCGCGAGTAGCTTGATCCAGCGCGCCGCGTGTCGCCGGACCAGTTCCTCCGCAAAACGCAGCCCCGCGAGCGGCAGCCAGGCGGCCACGACCATCAGCGCCACGGTAACGAAAGAGGCGGTCGCGCCCGGCACGAGGACGATGACAAGGCGGCAGACGAGCAGGGCTGCAACGAGGCGATAGATCGTCACCAGCCGCCGCGCCACCGGATTGGCGGCGCGCCCCTGCGGGCCGATGCCGCGCAGCGCAACGGTGACTGCAAGCAACGCGACGGCGAGCAGGACCGGCTGAACGAGCCCCGGCGTCACGACATGAAGCGCTTCATGAAACGGCGCACGACGAGCTTCTTCGGCGCCGCGAGAACAGCCGGAAGCGGCTTCTCGACACGGCCCGCGTGCGGATTGAAGAACCAGCCCCGATGGTCCGCCCCGCCCTCGCGCCGGAGGATTACGCGGATCGCCTCCTCCGCCATCATCGTGCCGGCCATGGTCACCATCGTCGAGAACGAGAATCGCGACCGCGTGCCGGCCGCCACTTCGCCCGCGATGTCGAGGTCGACATATTTGTGCGAACTGCTGTGGACGAGGACATACTCGATCTCGCGCATCAGACACTCGATCTTCATCCCCGGCGTCACCGCCTGCCACTCCACCCCGACGGTGGGGTAGGACAGACGTTCCTCCAGTCGCGGCGCGGCCGGGCCCACGCGCGTCACCGAGGGCAAGGGCGAGGCATAGGCATCGATGACCGTCTTTCCATGCGCCTTGGCGCGGCGATAAAGATGCACCCCGGCAGCGGCATCGTCCATTCCGTTGACGACGACGTCGACCCGCTGAAGGATGTCGTCGAGTTGCGCGGTCCATTCGCCGCCATGGACCAGAACCCGGGCATCCGGATTGATCCGGAGGGCGCCATCGCGCGCTGCCTCTGCCTTCGCCCGGCCGACCGTATCGAGCGTGGCAAACAGTTGACGATTGAGGTTCGAGACCTCGAAATCGTCGATGTCGGCGATGACGAAGCTGCCCACACCTGCACGCACCAGCGCCATGAACGCCGCACCGCCCATACCGCCGACGCCGGGAATGAACACGCTGCCGCCGCGTAGCCGCTCTTGCTCGTCCTCGGTCACAAAGCCGCGGTTGCGGGTGGTCATCTCGCGATAGGAGAATTCGATCATGCGGGGCGCAGCCTACCATGGGGTTTGCGGGGGTCGAGCCATTGAAGCGTCGGCGCAATCACCGCGGCGAGCGCGATGAAAACGACCTGCACCATGAGTGCCGGCAGCGCACCGCGCGGGACCATGCGCAGCACGTATCGCCGCGCCGTCGCCAGATCGAGCTTGCCGATCTGCAGCACGTCGTCCCCGCGCGCATAGTCGAGCGCGGCTTCGCAATATGCATTGTACCGCGGGTCGCGATGCTTGGCGGCGACCGCGAAGGTTTTTTTCAGATTGTCGGATCCGCCGGTGTAGGCGTCGGTGATCACCTGTGCATCAGCATCGAATCCGGCGTCCTCACCGACGCCGAACGCATCGCGCTGGCTGCGCATGATCTGATGCGCGAAGTGGCGATGCGCGAAGGTCTGCCGGGTGCCCGCCTGTGCCGGGTACACGTCGGAGAACGTTTCCGCGACGAGGCCGACGACCGCGGGAACCTGCGTCACGCTGCTGATCCATAGGGACCGCAAGCCGCGACGCACGAACAGCGCAAAGCAGGTAAAGCCATAGAGCACCCATGACAGCCCCTCGCCGCGATCGTTCGGGTCGATCATCACGAGGCCCAGATGGAGGATTTCTTCGGCCTGCCCCCCGCGCACGACCGGCAGGATCGGCATGGCGTTGAACGCGATCGAGCGACCATCGTCGCGCCGGCGCACGATGGTGATCACGCTTCGCGCCCATGGCGAGCGATCCTCGCCGAACAGACCATAGTCAAGATCGCGCCCGCCGAGGCAGGCGCGCACCACGACCGCGCAATCGGCGACCAGCCGCTCGACATCGACGGGCGCGAGCCAGGCGCCCGGTCGCTCAATCGTCTCCACGGAGAGCTCGGGGGAGGCCGCGAAGCGCAGATGCAGATAGTTCCCGCCAAACGCTTTCAGAAATGATGCCCGCCCCATTGCCATATGATACGCCAAACCGGGTTACGTTTCTCCTGCCATGGCTACGCGCTGGCGCATCGATACGCTCTTCTCCCCAGACCCGGCGCAATCGGCCACGTCGCTTCGATGTCGGATGGGTTATGCGTGGAGTCCCAGATCCGGGGACGCCGGATGGATCCTACACCCCCCTGAAAGCGAAGCGGTCGCTCAGGCACGCAATGGCAGCGGCTCCATACCAGAGGGAGATTGCGTGACTGGCGCGAGACGGGGTGGTCTGGCGTGGACATGCCGGATTGCGACCGTCAAAAAGACCGTCTCGCGAGCAAAGCTGACCGATGGCCGCTTTCGCTGATCCAGCTCCAAATTCCTCGTGCGAAAGCTAGGTGAGCCAAAGATCGAGTGTTCCGGGAGACTTTAGCAACTCGATGATGCGTCCGCGGCATCACCGGCGACGGAGAGACGAAAAGATGAAACCGACGGTCCGAAATGCTGCGGCGGCCGCCATAGGCGCCAATGTACACCGACGTTACGATGCACGGGCTTGCCGACGCACTTGCGCGCCGCCCGAACCGCATCAAACAATGATGCGGCGGCTCATCTCTCATAAACGCATCTGAGGCGCCGCTCTGAGATCGCCGTCTCCTGCGGATATCCGAGCGCGCTGTTCACGTAAGTGACGCCATCGATCACAGCGCGACGATTGACGTGACTGTGGCCATAAACGTGCACGACCGCCCCGAGCGATCGCAGCTTTGTGTCGATCCGGCCCGTCCCCAGCACAGGCAGCAGGTTTTAGGCTTTCCCGATCTCTGCCTACGATACCGCGTCCCTCTATGAACGGTTCGATGATTCGTTCATAGAGGCGTTCATGGCAAGGGCATTCACCGAGGAAGACCGCGCTCTGGCCAGGCAGATTTTATTGGCGGAGGGTCGCCGACTGTTCGTTGAAGGCGGTCTGAAGGCGGTTTCGCTCTCGAGCCTGTCGCATGCAGCGGGAATCGCCAAGACGTCCTTCTATGCGTTTTTCTCGTCAAAAGAGGTGCTCATCCTCGATCTCCTCGCGGCCGAAGCCGAAGGCGTGACGGATCGTGTCATGACGCCGCTCTCCGATCCGGCGCTGTCAGCCGCCCAAGCGCTATCTACGTTCCTGCACGCGCTGCTGGCCGAGTACGAGACGAACCCCTTTCTTGCCCGGCTTGCCTCTGAACCGCACTCGCTGGCGGCAATCGCGAAGCGTGTGCGTCCTGATGACCTTCAGCAAAAGGCTGCATGGATGGAACGCCCGCTCGCTACTTTCTTTGCGGAGCGTACAAATAGCGGAGAGATTTGCACGCATTCTATTGAAACCTTGATCGATGTGGTTCGGTCGGTTTCGCTGCTGGCAGTGCATCGCGACCGGTTTGACTCGCCGCAGCGGTTTCAAGCCGCCGCAGCGACGCTGATCGACGCGGTATCTCAAGGCCTGACTAGACGTGAGGCACATTCATGACCGCCGAAAGCCGTGTTGCTCGCGCCTTCGGGTTAGATGAAGTGGGCTGGGCTCGCCACGCCAATCCGTGGAGCGGGTGGACCCGGTTCACGACCTGCCTACCGCTGCTCGTGCTCGCCATCTGGAGTCGCGTCTGGTTGGGCTGGTGGTCGCTTGCGCCCATCTTCTGGCGCTGCTTTGGATATGGCTGAACCCACGCGCATTCGGTCCCGTTCGTGACGATCGCTATTGGATCGCCAAGGGCGTTTTCGGCGAACGGTTATGGTCAAACAGGCATCGTGTCGCGGTACCGAACCGCCACAAGGTCATGCCAAATGTGCTCAATATCGCATCTCTGATGGGGTTTCCCTTCTTGGTTTGGGGTCTCGTCACGCTCGATCTCTGGCCAACGGTTTTCGGCATAGCCGTGATTACGGTCGGAAAGCTCTGGTACATTGATCGCATGGCCATCCTCTACGAAGACATGATCAGCAGTCATCCGGAGCTCCGCTATCGGCCACCCCAATCATATGCGGTATCGACCGGGCGGTGACAGCTTCTGGAAGCGAGCAAGATCGTTGCGAACCGCATTTTAGGGTCAAGAGCTGTCAATCGGCGTCCAATCGGGACCCCCTATCGGCGCGCAAAAGGGACCCCCT
>NZ_LSKG01000056.1:0-3364 GCF_001557005.1 Sphingomonas sp. CCH15-F11
GCGGAACGGCTCGAGCCGATCGGCCCCGGCCTGATCCTCCACCGCCTGCATGGCCAGGTCGATCCCGCCGCCCAGCGCGCCGCGATCGCGCCCGACCCCGATGGTCGGCGCAAGGTGGTGCTGGCGACGTCGATCGCGGAAACGTCGCTCACGCTCGACGGCATTCGCATCGTCGTCGATGCCGGGCTGGCGCGCCGCCCGCGTTATGACCGCGCGGCCGGAATGACGCGGCTGGTCACCGAACGCGCCAGCCAGGCCGCGGTTACCCAGCGCGCCGGGCGTGCCGCGCGCCAGGGGCCGGGCATCGCCTATCGCTTGTGGGAGGCCGCGGCGACCGCCGGCCTGCCCGCCTATGACCCGCCCGAGATTCTTGAGGCCGACCTGTCGGCGCTCACGCTCGATTGCACGATCTGGGGGGTCGGCGATCCGCGCGACCTGCGCTGGATCGATCCGCCGCCGGATGCCGCGATCGCGGAGGCGCGTGCGCGGCTGCTTGCGCTCGACGCCATCGACGATGATGGTCGCCCGACCGCGCATGGCCGTGCGATCGCCGCGCTGCCGCTCAGCCCGCGTTTGGGCCATATGCTGGTGCGCGCCGCCGAGCTTGGTCTCGCGCAGACCGCGGCCGAGATTGCGGTGCTATTGGGCGAGCGCGGGCTGGGCGGCAACGATCCCGATCTCGACCTGCGCCTGAAACGCTGGCGCAGCGAACGCGGTGCGCGCGCGGAAAGCGCCCGCAAGCTTGCCCAACGCTGGTCAAAACTCCCTCTCCCCCCGGGGGGAGAGCGCAACCCTCGCCAGCCCCTCTCCCAACTCTCTCCCCAAATGGGGAGGGGGCTAGATGCGCCTGCCATCTGTGTCGCGCTCGCTTATCCAGACCGCGTCGCGCGACGCCGCGACGCGAGCGGCGAGCATTGGGCGTCGGTCGGCGGGCGCGGCTTCCGGCTCGATCCGGCCAGCAGCCTGGCGCGCAGCGAATGGCTGGCGGTGGCCGAAACGCAGGGGATGGCGGCGGGCGCGCGCATCCTGTCGGCCGCGCCGCTGACGATCGAGACGGTCGAGGCGATGTTCGGCGACCGGATCGAGGTGGTGCGCGAGGTGCGCTTCGATCCCGCGACCGGGGGCGTCACCGCGACGCGCGCGCGCCGGCTGGGCACGATCCGGCTGGCAAGCGGACCCGACAGCGCGGCGACGCCCGCCGCGATCGAGGCGGCGTTGCTCGACGGCGTGCGCAACCATGGCCTCGACCTGCTGCCCTGGAACGACACGGCGCGCGGGCTGCGTATCCGTGCCGCTTTTGCCGCCGCGCATGGCGGTGCGGATGTCGCGCTCGACGACGCCGCGCTGCTTGCGCGGCTCGACGAATGGCTCGCGCCGCTGCTTGCGGGCAAGCGCCGGCTCGACGCGATCGACCCGGGTGCGCTCACCCAGGCGATCGAGGGGCTGCTCGGCTGGGACGCGGTTCAGGCAATTCAGCGCCTCGCCCCCGCGCGATTTGAAACGCCCGCCGGGTCGAGCCACGCGATCGACTATGCCGCTGAAGGGGGGCCGCGCGTCGAACTGCGCGTGCAGAGCCTGTTCGGGCTCTCGGTCCATCCGGCGGTCGCGCAGGGCCGCGTCCCGCTGGTGCTCAGCCTGACCTCGCCGGCCGGGCGCCCCATCCAGACCACGCGCGACCTGCCCGCATTCTGGGCGGGCAGCTGGGCGGCGGTGGCAAAGGAGATGCGCGGCCGCTATCCCCGGCATCCCTGGCCCGACGATCCGGCCGCCGCCACCGCGACGCTGCGCACCAAGAATGCGGATGCACGGCGCGGCGGATCGCGCTAGATCACCCGGCGAACTGCCATTTACGGAGTGTCCCTTGCCCACCGCCCGCATCTATCAGCGCCCCAAGAACGCGATGCAGTCCGGCCGCGCCAATACCGACCGCTGGATGCTGGAATTCGACGCGGCCGAAGGGCAGCGGCCCGATCCGTTGACCGGATGGGCGGGATCGGGCGACACTCGCAACCAGCTGCGGCTGAGCTTTCCGACGGTGGAAGCCGCGACCGCCTATGCCGAGCGCGAAGGGATCGCCTATCGGGTCGTGCCCGCTCCCGCGCGCAAGCTCAAGCTCCAGGCCTATGCCGACAATTTCCGCTAGGGCGGCGGCAGGAGCGCGTCGGCGAGCAGCAGCATCAGCCTGACGTCGACCGCTACCCCGGCCGCGCGGCGCGCGGCGATGAAGGCCGGCAGCGCGTCGAGCGCGACGCGATAGGGGGTAATCCCCTCGCCCGCGACGCCGCCGCCGTCGGACACGCGGGTCAGGCCCGTCGCGCGGACCAGCGTGAAGCTTTCGGACACCATGCCCGGCGACGAATGGAACTGGCCCAGCGATTCGACGTGCGCCGGACGCCACCCCGTCTCCTCCTCCAGCTCGCGCGCGGCGGAGGCGAGCGCGTCCTCGCCCGCCGCCTCGTCGCCGATCAGCCCGGCCGGCAATTCCAGGCAAGCCCGGCCGAGCGGCACGCGATATTGCTCGACCAGCAGGACATGGCCATCCTCGACCGCCAGGATCACCGCCGCGCGGATGCCGCGGGCACGTGCGACATATTCCCACCGCCCCCGCTTCTTCGCGACGATGTAGCGGCCTTCCCACATCGTCTCGACCGGGGCGTCATGGTCGGGGGGCAGCGTCATAGCTCGATCAGCCGGTCGGGCAGCTCGTTCACATCATCGGCGGTCTTGGGGAAATGTTCGGCCAGCACCGCGCCGATCCGCGCGACCGCCGCCACCATCCCGCCCGCCGCGTCACCAGCGCGCACGCGATCGACCAGTGCCGCCATCGCCTCGCCCCAGATTTCGGGTGCGACCCTGGAATGGATCGCTTCGTCCGCGACGATCTCGGCGATGCGTTCATCGAGTGACAGGAACAGGAGGATGCCGACGCGCTGCCGCGTGCGTTTCTCCGCGCCCGCCTTGAAGAACTGGATGGCGCGCCGACGTACCCGTCGCTCGCGGGTCGACAAGGGCGCGATCCGGATCCGCAGCCGCCGCCACGCGAGCCCGTACCGCACGACCAGGAAGACGATGGCCTGGACGACGAACACGCCGACCAGCAGCAGCGCCAGGTCTGTGCCCGCATCCCAGCCGCCGCCGAACAGCGCGAGCTTGCGCACCAGCAGCGCGGGGGCGGCGGCGAGCAGCGCGGGCACGAGCAGCATCGCGGCGACCGCGAAGTGCAGGGCGACGTCGTGATATTCGTCCGACCGCGGCGTCACGATCGTCACGATCTCGCCGTCCGTGCCATGTTTGGCCTCGGCAACCGCGTGCGTGACGCGCGCATGGTCGGCGCCTGAAAAGACGATCCCCGCCATCACCATCC
>NZ_LSKG01000057.1:0-17446 GCF_001557005.1 Sphingomonas sp. CCH15-F11
GCAACGGCGCGCAGGGTCGCCGCGGGCTTTCGCGGGCGCTCGCGGTGCTGCAAAGGTTTGAGCAGCTCCCCATTCCGACGGTGGTCGCGGTGCGCGGTTTCTGCTTCGGTGCGGGCTGCGAAATCCTCCAGGTCCATGACGTCGCCTTTGCCGGCGAAGGCGCGGCGATCGGTCAGGTCGAGGCGCTGATCGGCACGACCACACTGCTCGGCGGCGCGCAGCGGCTCGTTTCGCGCATTGGCGTCGCACGGGCCAAGGAATTCGTTTTCTCGGCTCAGCCGCTCGACGCAAAAACACTGCATCGTTGGGGACTGGTCAACCAGGTCGCGCCCGACGACGAGGTCGAAACCAAGGCCCGCGCCTATGCCAAGAAGCTTTCCGAAGGGCCGACCACCGCGCTGCGCTGGTCGAAGGCGCTGATCAACGCGGCGGTTTCGCACGGCGTGAGTGCGGCAGATTCGCTGGTGCTCGAAGGTGGCAGCGCGACCTTCGACAGCCGCGACATGCAGGAAGCGGTGACCCGCTTCGCGCGCGACGGTGCGCGCCGCTTCGCGGACGGCCTGGTCTTTACCGGCGAGTGAAGCGGGAGGAACGCCGACAATGCGTGACTATACCCCGCCCGTCGATGAGTATCGGTTTTTGTTCGGGCATGTCCTGGCGCCGGAGTTTCGCGGCCTGGCCGCCCATGAACGGGTCGATGACGCGACGCTTGCCGCGATCCTCGACGGCATCGGCACCTTTGCCCGAGATCACGTGCTTCCGCTCGCCGACCGGGCCGATGCGCAGGGTGCGCGGATCGAAAACGGCCTTGCGCGCGCGCCGGATGGGTATCGCGACGCCTATCAGGCGTATGTCCGCGATGGCTGGGCCACGCTGGGGGTCGCCGAACGTCATGGCGGACAGGGATTGCCATTGACCCTGTCGATGTGTGCCGACGAGTTTTTGAGCAGCGGATCGATCGCGTTTGCGTTGTACGCGTCGCTGCGCGTCGGGGTGTACGAAGTGCTGGCAGCCGAAGGCGACCCCACCCCGGGTGCGGCGTTCCTCCATCATCTGGCGAGCGGCGAATGGACCGGCACGATGTGCCTGACCGAGCCGCAATGCGGCACCGACCTCGCGCTGATCCGCACCATCGCGCGTCCCGATCCGGCGGGCGACGGCACCTATCGGCTCGACGGCACCAAGATCTTCATCACCGGCGGCGACCACGACCTGACCGACAATATCGTCCATCTGGTTCTGGCGCGTCTGGCGGACGGGCCGCCCGGACTCGCCGGGCTCGGGTTGTTCGTGACCGCAAAATACCTGGCCGATGCCGATGGACAGTGGCGCACGCCCAACGGCGTCGAATGCGCGCGACTGGAGGCTAAGATGGGTATCCATGCCTCCGCAACCGCCGAACTGCGGTTCGAGAACAGCCGGGCGTGGATGATCGGCGAACCCGGCAAGGGGCTGGCCGGCATGTTCGCGATGATGAAGCTGGCGCGGATCGGCACGCCGTTTCAGGCGATCGGGGTCGCCGAACTCGCGACCCAGAACGCCCATGCCTATGCGATGGAGCGCATTCAGGGGCGCGACGCGGTCGACACGGCTGAGCGCGCTTCCATTCCGATATACCGGCATCCCAACGTCAAGCGCGAATTGGCGAGGATGCGGGTGTGGACAACCAGCGTGCGGATGCTCGCGACCTTTACCGCACTGATCAACGATCAGAGCGTTTCCGGCGCGCCCGAGGTGCGCGCGCGCGCGACCGCGCTGCTGCCGCTGCTGATGCCGGTATCCAAGGCCGCCGTGACCGAGACCGGCGTCGACGTCGTCACCGCGGCGATGCAGTCCTGTGGCGGTCACGGCTACATCCGTGACAATGGCGTCGAACGCTTGCTGCGCGACGTGCAGATCCTGCCGATCTACGAGGGAACGAACGACATACAGGCGCTCGACCTCGTGCTGCGGCGGTTGCCGGCGGCGGGTGGGGCGGTGATGGCGGCGCTTCTCGACTGGCTCGATGCCGAGGCAACGGCACTTTCTGCGCAAGTGGGCAACCGGTCCGTGGGCGATCAGACGATCGCACTGCTGGCCACGCTGCGTGGCATCACCGCGGAGCTCGGCGACCTGCTGGTGCACGACCGCTTCGCGGCGCTTCAGTCGGCGCGCGACTATCTGTGGCTGGTCGCGCATGGCGTGATGTCGGTGCTGTGGCTGCGCGCGCTGGCGGCGCTCGAGAAACGGTTGGAAATCGCGGTGGATGCTGACGCCAAACGTGCCGAAGCGACATTCTATTTCAGCTATCTCGCCCCGGACGCGCAGCTGCGCGCCGCACGGCTTCGCAACCACGCATCGCTCAAGGATGCGTTGAACGCCCTGATCCCAAACGGAAGGGAACCCGCCGAATGAATACAGAGTTGCTCTTTTCGGTGCGCGGCAAGGTGGCCTTGGTCACCGGCGGCACACGCGGCATCGGCTATATGATTGCCGATGGCCTGGTTCGCGCCGGTGCGCGCGTCTATATCTCGTCGCGCAAGGCGGAAGCTTGCGCACAGGCAGCGGCCGAGCTTTCAGCGCACGGCGAAGCGATCGCAATTCCCGCAGACCTGGGCGATCCCGCGGGCGTGTCGGCGGTGTCGACCGAACTGGCGGCGCGCGAGCCCAAGCTCGATATTCTGGTCAACAATGCCGGCGCCAATTGGGGGGCGCCGTTTGAAAGCTTTCCGCAATCGGGCTGGGACAAGGTCATGGACCTCAATGTCCGGTCGATCTTCTTTCTGACCCAGCAACTGGCGCCGCTGCTCAAGGCGGCGGCCACGCCCGAAGATCCGGCCCGGGTCATCAATATCGGATCGGTCGATGGCATGACCTGTCCCGATTATGGCAATTATTCCTATGCGGCGAGCAAGGCCGCGGTCCATCACCTCACCCGGCATCTCGCCAAGCATCTGGCCGCAGCCGACATCAATGTGAATGCGATCGCGCCCGGCCCGTTCCCGACCAAGATGACCGAAGTGATGTTGCGCGACGCCGGGGAACGCATCTTCTCCGTCATCCCGCGTCGGCGAACCGGATTGCCGTCGGATATCGCGGGGAGCGTCATTTTCCTGGCATCGGCGGCGTCCGCCTACATCACCGGTGCCGTCATTCCGGTGGACGGCGGCTTTTCGACGACCCGCTAGCCCGGCTTCACCATCCGTCCAGCGCCCAGAAAGGATTTGCCATGACCGATATCGCCAACGCCCAGCCGTTCCACTCGCTTGCCACGCGCGAGATCCTGGGTCGGCGCATGGCTTACATCGATTACGGCGCCGGCCGGCCGATCGTCTTTCAGCACGGCAATCCCACGTCGAGCTATTTGTGGCGCAACGTCATGCGCGGCTGCGATGGTCTGGGCCGGCTGATCGCGTGCGACCTGATCGGGATGGGCGGTTCCGACAAGATCGAGGGCGAAGGCGACGCGCGCTATGGCTGGGATGTCCATTATGCGCATCTCGATGCGCTGTGGCAGTCGCTCGACCTTGGCGATGGGATCGTGCTGGTGCTCCACGATTGGGGGTCGGCGCTGGGCTTTCAATGGGCGATGGACCATCCCGAGCGCGTCGCCGGCATCGTCTATATGGAGGCGATCGTCGGCCCGATGACGTGGTCGGAATGGCCGGAAGGCGGTCGGCGGATGTTCCAGGGCTTTCGCTCCGAAGCCGGCGAATCGCTCATCCTCGATCGCAATCTGTTCATCGACCGGGTGTTGCCCGGCTCCATCCTGCGCGCGCTCAGCGATGACGAGATGGCGCATTATCGCGCGCCCTATCCCGATCCCGGCGAAGCTCGGCGACCCATGCTCGCATGGCCCCGATTGCTGCCGGTCGATGGCGAACCGGCGGATTTCGTGGAACGTGCACGCAACTATGGTGAATTCCTTCGGACCAGTTCCATCCCGAAACTGTTCATCAATGCCGATCCGGGCTCGATACTGGTCGGTTCAGCCCGGGAATATTGCCGCAGCTGGGCCAATCAGCGCGAAATCACCGTGCCGGGATTGCATTTCATCCAGGAAGACAGCGCGGCGGAGATCGCGACCGGAATCCGCGCGTTGGTGCGGGAATTGAACGCGGAATAAGGACCGATCATCGACCATCGGAAAGCCGGCGCGGGGACTCAATCCATGATTTTCTGGTGGCCTGGGATGTTGAGCGGGCCGTCTCGGTCACGAGCCTTTTGCGACCGTCTGCAAGCCGCTCGGTCATTTTCGACCATCTTCCTGCTATCTTTCAGTGGGGGCTGTCAGCACTGCCGAACGATGCTGTCATAGCGGCCTGTCTGGATCAGCGGCCGTTGGCAACGCGCCGGTCGATCGAAGAGACATGGCCGCCGATAGGTGAATCAGCCATCAAGTCGTTGATTGATGAGAGGCGAAGCAAAAAACCTCGTTCCCTCAAGCAGCGATCGAGTAATCACCGTGCGGAGATCATGAGATGATCAAGTAGATTGTGAGCGGGAAAGGAAACCTTCTGCCTATTTTGCATCGGCGCGCCGATATCTCATGTACCACACCTCATGCCCCTTGCGCCGCGCCTTGCGTTCGTAGCGTGTCTCGGGCCAGTCGGCGGGCCGCGTGAGAAAGTCCGCAGGGGTCTGTGCCATCCAGGTGAAATCGCGGCGCTGATCGAGGATCATCATCGCCCAGCGGCAATAGGTCGGGTCGTCGGTGCCGAGGCGGAACTCGCAGCCGGGTCGGAGCTTTGCGGCGATCAGGTCGAGCGGCCCGTGATTGATCATCCGACGTTTGGCATGGCGCGCCTTGGGCCACGGATCGGGGTGCAGCAGATAGACGCGGCTCAGGCTCGCATCGGGCAGCCGATCGAGAACTTCCAGCGCGTCGCCCATATGCAGCCGGACATTGGCGAGCGCGCCGTCGCGGATATGACCCAGCGCGCCGACGACGCCGTTCAGGAACGGCTCGCAGCCGATGAAACCATGATCGGGCCGCATCGCCGCCTGACCGGCGAGATGCTCGCCCGCGCCGAAGCCGATTTCGAGCTCGAGCGGCCGCTCGGCCCCGAACAGTGCCGCGGCGTCGAGTGGACCGGCCTCGGGCACGCTGATCCGGGGCAACAGGTCCTCGAGCAGCGCCGATTGGCCACTGCGCAGCTTATGCCCCTGCCGGCGACCATAGAGACGGCGGATGGTGGTGGGATCGTTCATCGTCCGGTCGCTGTGAGGGCAAGCGCACGATCGGGCAAGGGGCCGCGCGGTGTCGCCGGCACGATCGAGCCCGGATCACGCCACCGGCATGATGCCGCCGGGCAGCCCGTCGGCACAGTCGTCGATCAAGTCGAACAGCGCGCCGAGCCTGTCGTCCGGCCCGGCATCCTTGCCCGGCCCGTCCAGCAGTTCCGCCATGAACGCAACCAGCCGGCCGCTGCGATCGACGAAGTTCACACCGCTCAGCGGGGCGTCTGCCGGCCCGATCAGAAAGTGCAGCAACTCGGGCGCGAGCCGGTCGGCGACGCCGGCCGTGCTCCCGTCGTCCAGATAAAAGCGGAGCATCGGGACAAAGCCCGCGCGCGTCCACGCGTCGATGCGCACGCGGCGTCGGTCGACGCCCGGATCACAATCATCGGTCATTTGCAAACCATCGCTTGCGTGCTCGTCGAACCTTCGACAAAGCCTTGTTTCGGATATTTGTACCGATACATATATAATTCGCCGCGAGCAATGTAGCGACTGCAACATCGCCGCAAGCTTCGGAAAAGGGGGATGGATGAAGCGCGGTCGACCACGGCAATATGACGCCACAGAGGTACTCAGGCGTGCGCGCGACTGCTTCTGGGCAAAGGGCTATTCCGGGACCACCGTCGATGCGCTGTGCGAAGCGACGAAACTGAGCAAGCCCAGCCTTTATGCGGGATTCGGCAGCAAGCTGAACCTGTATCTGATGGTGCTGCGCGACTACGAGATCGAGGGGCAGGCAGCGCTTGCCGAATCGCTCGCCAGCCGGCCCGACCTTCGCGGTGCGCTGCGCGTGGCGGCGGCGGGCGCGGTACGCAACTTTACCGGCGACGGCGAGGTTCAGCGCGGCTGCCTGCTGATCGGCACCGCCGCCGTCGAAGCCATGTCCGAAACCGCAGTCCGCGACTTTCTGCACGAATCGATGTCCGCGATGACGGAACTGTTCGCCGCACGGATCGCGCGCGCGGTGGAGGAGGAGGGACTGGTGCTCGGCGCCGGCCCGCTGCTGCTCGGCCGGGTGATGTGCGATGCGGTTTACGGGGCGGCGCTGCGCGCGCGCGCGGGTGAGCCCGCCGCGGCGCTGCTCGCTTCGCTGGAGCCGACGATTGATTTCGTCTGCGACAGCGCGACGTCGCGATAGCTGCCGCCGGATCGGCACGAATGCCCTTTCGGGCGGGCCCCGCGTCCCGCGGTCACGGGGTGATGATGTCGATCGCGCGCTTCTTGCCAAAGGTCGTCGTGCTCACGATCGGCGCGCCGTTGATCGAGTCGATCGCCTGCGCCGTTGTCGGCATCGCCGAATATGGCGCGAAGCCCAGCGTCCGGTCGAGCAGCAACAGGTTGGCGCTCCACCAGCGTTGCGGCGGGGTCTTTATTTCGCCTGACAGATCGGGGCTTACGACGATGCCCCGACCGGCATCGGACAACGCGATCAGATAGCGTTCGGTCGACGCATCCGGACGGTACACTGCGCCCACCGGCGATTGGGCCGGGTCACGGCACCAGCGCGCGGGCTGTGCCGCCTCGTCCTTCGCCCCGTCCTTAGCCTTGTCCTTCGTGTCGTCGCGAAGGCCCGCGGCCGCGCTGATCACGCCCGACGCCAACGCCGACGCCATGCGGTCCTCCTCGCTCAGCACGACCCGCTCGGCCTTGTCGGCAAAGACGAGCGGTTCGGGACAGGCCGCAACCGGCTCGGCCGGCCGATCGGCGCGCGTCATCTTCGGCCATTTGATCGCCGCCAGCGCCGATTGCATCCGTTCGCCCATCGCTTCGGGCGCAATCGTGCGGGACGAGTAGCGCAGCTTGACCAGCCACTCGCCGACGGTGAACATCGCGAGGCCGGTACTCCGGTAGTTTTGCTCGGCGCGCCACGCCGCGATCAGTCCGCTTTGCCGCTCGCGCCCGGGCGGCGTGAAGGGCTGCGGGGCAACGACCGGCGTCACGGCACCGAACGAGGCCGACCGGCCTTCGACTGCCCCGATGGCACGGTCGAACCATACCGGCAGTGCGTCCAGCACGTCGCGATAGACGAAGACGGAAATCACCTCGTCGTGATCCGGCGTTTCGTAATTGGTGATCGTATCGAGCTCGCCGGTGCCGAGCTGCTCGACCCCGACGCGGGGCAGCCGATCGATCACGACCGGCAGCTCGATCTTCGAATGCGGATGACGATAGGGCGCGCTGCGCGATACCTTGACGACGCTTTTCTGCTGCGCCTGCGCGGGCATGACGACCGCAGCTGCCGTCAGGAACACCGCAACCGCGCGACTCAGGAATCCGCTCCGCACCCCTCGTCTCCTCGCCTTTCGCTTTGATTCGTCGACCTTTTCACGTCGGCGTCAAAAGCGCAATGCGCCGGTTAAGCGGACCGGCGCGGGCGGGAGCCAGGCGCTCAGCCCAGCTCGGCCTTCAGCGCGTCGACCAGGTCGGTCCGTTCCCAGGTGAACAGGTCGCCTTCCGCCTTGCGGCCGAAATGCCCGTACGCCGCGGTCGGCTGATAGATCGGCTTGTTCATGCCGAGATGCGTGCGGATGCCCTTGGGGGTCAGGCGCACCAGCTTGGGCAGCACCGCTTCGATCTTCGCTTCGTCAACGCTGCCGGTGCCGTGCGTGTCGACATAGAGCGACAGCGGCTCGGCGATGCCGATGGCGTAAGAAAGCTGGATGGTGCACCGCTTGGCCAATCCGGCGGCAACGACATTCTTGGCGAGATAGCGGCTGATATAGGCGGCCGAGCGGTCGACCTTGGTCGGATCCTTGCCGCTGAACGCGCCGCCGCCATGCGGGGCAGCGCCGCCATAGGTGTCGACGATGATCTTGCGCCCGGTCAGCCCGGCGTCGCCGTCGGGTCCGCCGATTTCGAACATGCCGGTCGGATTCACATAGATCTGGCTCTGGTCGGCGGGCATCCAGCCCTGGGGCAGGATTTCCTCGAACACCGTCATCACATAGTCGCGCAGCCGCTGTTGCCCGGCGTCGTTCGACAGCGCCTTGGTATGCTGGGTCGACACGACCAGTGCAGTCGCACCGGTCGGCACGCCGTTTTCATACTTCAGCGTCACCTGGCTCTTGGCGTCGGGCTCCAGGAAGTCGACGATACGGGCGTGGCGGTCCTGCGCCAGCTTTTCGAGGATGCGGTGCGAATAATAAAGCGTCGCGGGCATCAGGTCGGGCGTCTCGTCACAGGCGAAACCGAACATGATGCCCTGGTCGCCGGCGCCCTCGTCCTTGTTGCCGCTTTCGTCGACGCCTTGGGCGATGTGCGCGGACTGGCCGTGCAGGTGGCAGGCGAAATCGGCGGTCTGCCAGTGAAAGCCGTGCTGCTCGTAGCCGATGCGGCGCACGGTGTCGCGCGCCGCCTTCTCGATCTCGGCCAGCGTCGGAAAGCTGTCCTCGGCGCAGCGCACTTCGCCGGCCAGCACGATGCGCTGGGTCGTCACCATCGTCTCGCACGCCACGCGCGCGACCGGATCGCGCGACAGGAACAGATCGACGACCGCGTCGGAAATCTGGTCGGCGACCTTGTCGGGATGGCCTTCGGACACCGATTCGGACGTGAAGAGATAGTTGGCGCGCATGGAGAACCCTTGGGCTGGCGTGGCGGGGCGGTCGGCCGGATCCGGACTTGCGATCGGATATAAAGCTTTCCTTATATCGCGCCCCTAGCGGCTGTGCGGGCGAATGGCAATCGCGAGCGCCACCAGCAACAGCACGATCAGCGCCGCCATGAGATTGCCGAAGCGCGCAAACGGCGTCGGCGGATGCGGCAGCGGCAGCGGCAGCTCGACCGCACCGGCGGTCAGGCGCGGCACGGTGCCGAGCAGGCGGCCGTCCGCGTCGATCACCGCCGAAATGCCGGTTGGGGTCGATCGCAGCACCGGCACCCCTTCCTCGATCGCGCGCAGCCGCGCCTGCGCCAGATGTTGCGGCGGCCCCCACGCGCCGAACCACGCGTCATTGGACGGATTGAAGATCATGTCGGGGCGCTCGGCGCGATCGACGACCTCGCCCGAAAAGATGATCTCGTAGCAGATCTGCATTCCCACGCGGCCAAAGCGCGGCACCGCGATCGTCCGCGGGCCGGGGCCGGGAATGGTATCGATCTCGCTGTTGACCAGGCGGGACAGGCCGATGGCCGACAGGATCGGCCGCATCGGCAGATATTCGCCATAGGGCACCAGATGCGCCTTGTCGTACCGGCGCGGGCCGAGCGTCGCATCGGGGTGCACGACGAACACCGAATTGCTCGCGCCGTCGATGATCGGGTCGCCCCCGAAGAGCAACGCGTTTCCGCCGACCAGCGCCACGTCGTCGGGACCGAGCAACCCGGCGATCCGGCGGCGCGTATCGGCGGGCCACGCCTCGAAATACCAGCCGCCGGGATAGCCGCTTTCCAGATAATAGTTGACGGCACCTTCCGGCCAGACGAGCAGCCGCGGGCGATATCCCGGCGTGCCGCTCTGCGCGACCAGTGCCTGGAACACGCGCTCCGAATAGCCGGGTTCGCGCACGCCCTCCTGCCCGACATTGGGCTGGACGACGCGGACCAGCGGCTGGTTGGGGCGGAGGTCCGCCGGCGGCTCGCCCGCATTCAGCACGATCGCGCCGCCGATGATCGCCGCGAGCAGCATGGCGAAGCGCCAGCCGCCCCGCGCAATCAGCAACAGCGCGCCCGCAGCCAGCACCATCAGCCCCGACATCGCATAGGTGCCGATCATGGCGGCGATCCGGGCCACGTCTCCCGCCGGCAGCCACGCGACGCCCAGCGGGTTCCAGGCATAGCCGGTGAACATCTGCGCGCGCAGCCATTCGGTGACGATCCAGGCGGCGGCGGCAATCAGCACGAACGGCGCGTCGGGCCGGGTGCCGGCGATGCGCCCGAACTTCCACGCCAGCCCGCCCGCGAGCATCGGATAGACCGCGAGATAGAGCGCCAGCAGGACAACCGCGACGTAGCCGAGCTCGGGCGGCATCTTGTCCTGATAGTCGAAGGCGTGCTGGATCCAGTTGTTGCCGACGGTGAAATGCCCCACCCCGAACAGCCACGACCGCAGCGACGCGGCGCGCAGCGACGGTGCCGAATGCACCAGCGCCAGCCAGACCGCGAGCGCGGCGAGCAGGACCGGCCACAGATCGAGCGGGGCAAACCCGGTCGCGGAAAGCGATCCGGCGACCAGAGCGACGATCAGGGGAGCGGGGCGCATGCGCGCACGCTATCGGGTGGATCGATGCCGAAAACAAGCTATTAGCCGGTGATGCTGCGCCCCTTTCACCTCGCCTTTCCGGTCCATGACCTTGCCGCCGCGCGTGCCTTTTACGGCGGGGTGCTGGGCTGTGCGGAGGGACGATCGGCGGCACACTGGGTCGATTTCGACCTGTTCGGGCATCAGATCGTCGCGCATCTGGATCCGGCGGCCAGGCCGGTTGCGGTCGCGAATGCGGTCGACGGCCACGACGTGCCGGTGCCGCATTTCGGCGTCGTCCTGACAATGGCGGCATGGGAGGCGCTGGCCGAGCGGGTCCGCGCGGCGGGGATTGCGTTCGGCATCGCGCCGCATGTCCGTTTCAAGGGCGAGGTCGGCGAGCAGGCAACGATGTTCTTTCGCGATCCCAGCGGCAACGCGCTCGAGTTCAAGGCGTTCGCCGACGACGCCATGCTGTTCGCGCGCTAGCGCCGGGGAAACGCGATCATGACCGAACCGATCCGCATCGACCTGCCCCACCAGCTCGGCACCGCGGGTGCCCGCGCGCGCGTCGACGGCGCGATGGCGGACATCGAACGCCGCCTGCCCGCCGCAAAACTCGCCGATCGCCGCTGGGCGGGCGACACGCTGTTCGTGACGGTCGAGATGATGGGCCAGAAGCTGGCGACGCGCGCCGACATTCACGACAGCCGGGTGCACCTGGAGATCGAGCTCCCCGCGATCCTTGCGCTGTTCGCGTCACGCATCCGCGAGAAGATCGCGAAGGAAGGCCCGAAGCTGCTGGCGTGACCGGCCAATTTGACACGGCCACATCGGTGCGGACGTTGCTGAATTCCCTTCGTCACCCCGGCCTTGTGCCGGGTGACGGGCAAAGAGCCGACCGTGTTACGTGCACAAGGGCTTTGGGTGTCGGTGCCTGAGCCTCAGCGCGCGGCGCTGACCCGCCAGATGACGTTGCCGACATCATCGGCGACCAGCAGGCCGCCCGCCCGGTCGATCGTCACGCCGACCGGTCGCCCGCGCGCCTTGTCGCCGTCCAGAAAGCCGGTCAGCACGTCGATCGGCGCCGCGCCCTTCAGCGGAAAGCCATTGTCGCCGAACGGCACATACAGCACCTTGTAGCCGGAAAAAGGCTTGCGGTTCCACGATCCGTGCTGGCCGATGAACGCGCCATTGGCAAAGCGTTCGCCCAGCCGCGCGCCATTGGCGAAGCTCAGCCCCAGCGATGCGGTATGCGCGCCCAGCGCATAATCGGGCCGCGCGGTATATTCGAGCAGGTCGGGGCGCGCGGGTTCGACCCGGCGGTCAACATAGCCGCCCCAATAGCTGTACGGCCAGCCGAAGAAACTGCCCAGCTGCACCTTGGTCAGATAATCGGGCGGCACATCGGAGCCCAGCATGTCGCGTTCGTTGACGACGGTCCACAGGCCCAGCGTCACCGGCTCGATCGCCATGCCGACCGGGTTGCGCAGACCGGTGCCGAACGGCCGGAACGACTTGGTCGCCGGGTCGACCTCCAGGATCGCGGCGCGGTTGCGTTCGAGCTCGAGCCCGCGTTCGGCGATGTTGGTGGCCGAGCCGACGCTGACGAACAGCGTGTCGCCCTCCGGATTGGCAACGACGTTGCGGGTCCAGTGATTCTCGCCGGCGGGCAGGTCGATGATCTTTTCGGGCCTGGCGTCGATCCGGGTCTGGCCGACCTGGAAGGGGAAACGAACCAGCGCATCGGTGTTGGCAACGTAGAGCCAGCCGCCGACGACCGCCATGCCCAGGGGCGAATTGAGCCCGTCGACCAGCACGTTGCGCTGATCCGCCGCGCCATCGCCGTCGGTGTCGCGCAACAGCGTGATGCGGTTCGCCGACGGCACCGCCGCCCCCGCCTTGCCGAGCAGATAGCGCATCACCATCCCCTCGATCCCGCCGCCCTTTCGCGGGGGCGAATTGGATTCGGCGACCAGGACGTCGCCATTGGCCAGCACGTACAGCCAGCGCGGATGGTCGAGCCCCTCGGCAAACCGCGCGACCTTCAGCCCTGCCGCGGGGGTCGGCGCGGTCCCGGCGGGCCAGCCCACGGGTTCGGCGATGGCGATGGTCGGAAGGGTCTGGACGCGCGCGGGCACGATTTCCGGGCGGGGGCCCATCACCCGGTCGATCGCGATTTGAGCCACGTCGGGCCGTGTCGCCCAGATGCCGCCGCCGACCAGCGCGATAGCGCCGATCACCAGGAAGTTGCGCAGATGCTTGTTCATGCGCGCAGACATAGGCGGTGCCACCGGCCGAGCGCAACGCATCGTGACGATGAAATGGTCGGGAAGGCCCCCTCTCCGGGAGAGGCCGCCGGCGCGGATGCGCCGGCGACCTCGGCCACCTGGCTGAGGGTTAGCCAAGTGGTTTGGGGAACTGGCGTGAAAGGGGGAAACACGCCAATGGGCGCCCGCACGCTGCGTGGAGGGGAAAGCAGCATGCGATCGCGTGACCGCCCAATGCCAAAAACCGAGTGATCGATACAACGGATTAGTTTGCACACACTGATCGATTACGCCGCTAATTCACCGGGTGATAAGCTTGAGACGGTTTGCGTCACCGCCGCGGGGACCCTAATCGGGGGATCGAGTCCGCGGACGCATGGAAGATACGGGAATGAGCGATCCATTTGAACATCATGACGAAATCCATGGCGAGTCGCGTTCCCAGTTGCGCGTTCCGGTCGCCATCGAAGGCGGCGTGGCCAATTCGACGATCGGACGCCGCCCGGCGACGCTGGTCGACCTGTCGAGTCGCGGGTGCCGGATCGACTGGCCGTTCGGCGCGACCGTCGGCATGGTCGTGGTGCTGAAGATTCCCGAACTCGCCCCGATCGGCGCGCGCGTGCGCTGGCGGACCGCCACGCATATCGGCCTGTCGTTCAACACGCCCCTGCATCAATCGGTGCTGGACCGGATCGTCGCCGCGCACCGCCCCTGACGCGGGCTATTTCGCGGCGTCGTAATTCCCGGGTCCGGGATGGAGCCTGAGGCGCTGGACCCTGCGCCCGTCAGCGGCGACGATCTCCAGTTTCCAGCCGCTGTCGTGGACCAGCTGCTCCCCCGCCTTGGGCACCCGTCCGGCGAGCACGAAGGCGAGGCCGCCGAGCGTTTCGACATCCTCCTCCACCTCCGCCAGCCGCGGATCGATCGCTTCGGCGACATCCTCCAGCTCGGCGCGCGCATCGGCTTCCCAGCTGCCGTCGTCGAGCGGGATCAGCAGCGCCTCCGGCGCCTCGTCATGCTCGTCCTCGATCTCGCCGACGATTTCCTCGATCAGGTCCTCGATCGTCACCAGGCCTTCGGTGCCCGAATATTCGTCGAGCACGACCGCCAGATGCGTGCGGCTGGCGCGCATCTGGGCCAGCAGGTCGAGCACGCCCATCGCCTGGGGCACGTAAATGGGCTGGCGCAACAGCACGGTGATCGACTCCGGCGGCGGTTCGCCGCGCGCCAGGATCGCGAACACGTCCTTGACGTGGATCATCCCGATCACATGGTCCAGACGCTCGCGATAGACCGGCAGGCGGCTGTGTCCGGCCTCGGCAAAGATCCGGACGAGGTCGGCGAACGGGGTCTGCGCCTCCACCGCGATGATGTCGGCGCGCGGCACGCCGACGTCGCCGGCGTCGCGTTCACCGAAATGCAGCAGGTTGCGGAGCATCTGCCGCTCGATCGGGGCAAGGTCGCCGGCGACGGGCGTCCCCTCCTCCTCCTCGTGATCCGTGATGACTTCCTCGATCCGGTCGCGCAGCGTCTCGGCCGATTCCTCGCCGAAGATCAACGCCCGCAATCCCCGCCAGATGCCGCCGCTTTCGGGCGGCCTGCTAGAGTCGCCGTTGCCGGCGCCGCTACTGGAACCTTCTGACATGGATCGGGTCAGTCCTCGCTGATGGGATAGGGGTCGTGCAGGCCAAGCGCCGCCATCACGTCACGCTCGATCGCTTCCATCGCCCCGGCTTCCGCTTCGCCCATATGGTCATAGCCTAGCAGATGGAGGCAGCCATGGACAATCAGATGCGCGGCATGGTCGCGCACCGCGACGCCGCGCTCGGCCGCCTCGCGCGTGCAGACGCCGTGTGCGAGCACGATGTCGCCCAGAATGACCTCGCCATCCCCCGCATTGACGGTGACGGTGTCGAGCAGATCGGGCTGGATCATCGGAAAGGACAGCACGTTGGTCGGCTTGTCCTTGTGCCGATACTGCCGGTTGAGCGCCTGGACCTCTTCGTCGGAGGTCAGCCGCACCGCCAGCTCGATCACCGGCGCGTCGCCCCCGGTCCATCCGGCAAAGGGCGTGCGCGAGATCGCCGAAGCCGCGGCGGTGTGGGCCAGCACCTCCCAGTCGCCGTCTTCCCCCGGCGTATCTGGCCAGGGTGATTCGACCAGGGCAGCGACGTCCAGCATCCATTCGGCTCCGCATCCTCGGGGCGGGTCGATCCCGTCCGGCCGCGCCGCAACCACGGGCGCACCGAGCGCCATAGGCGAAAGCACCGCGGATGTTGAGACGCGAGAAGCCGATTGCTTCCCCCGACCAAGCCGATAGCTTGGGCATCCGGGGGTGATGTTCGGCCAGTGCAGATCAAGCGGCTCAGACTGTCGGGGTTCAAGAGTTTCGTCGATCCGGCCGAATTGCGGATCGAGCCGGGGCTGACCGGGATCGTCGGGCCCAATGGCTGCGGCAAGTCCAATCTGCTCGAGGCGCTGCGCTGGACGATGGGCGAGAACAGCGCCCGGTCGCTGCGCGGATCGGGCATGGACGACGTGATCTTTGCCGGCACCGCGACGCGGCCCGCCCGCAGCTTCGCCGAAGTATCGATGCTGGTCGAAAGCGAAGGCGATGCCGACGGCACGGGCACGGGCGAGACCGAGGTCGTCCGCCGCATCGAACGTGGCACCGGATCGGCCTATCGCATTAACGGGCGCGACGTGCGCGCGAAGGACGTCGCGCTGCTGTTCGCCGACGCCGCGACCGGCGCGCATTCGCCCGCGCTGGTCAGCCAGGGGCGGATCGGCGCGGTGATCGCCGCCAAGCCCGCCGAACGCCGCCAGATGCTGGAGGAAGCCGCCGGCATCTCCGGCCTGCACGTCCGCCGCCGCGACGCCGAACAGCGCCTGCGCGCGACCGAGGCCAATCTGGCGCGGCTGGGCGAGGTGATCGCCGACCAGGACGCGCGCATCGCCGCGCTCAAGCGCCAGGCGCGGCAGGCCGAGCGTTATCGCGCGCTGTCCGACGACATTCGGATCGCGGAGGCGCGGATGATCTTCGCCCGCTGGCGCGATGCCGCGCGCGCGGCCGACGCCGCCAAGGCCGAAGCCGCCGCCGCCGAAGCGCAGGTCGCGCAGCGTCAGGCGGCGCTCAACGACTGCGAGGCCGCCCAGCTTGCCGCCGTGGCGGCACTGGCCCGCCTGCGCGCTGCGGCGCTGAGCGCGCACGACGCCGCGACGGAGGCGCGCCACCGGCTCGACACGCTGCGCGCCGAGCAGGCCGATGTCGCGCGCCGGATCGCCGAAGCCGCCGCGGCGCGCGAACGGCTGGCCGAGGACCGGGCGCGCGAAGGATCGCTGGCCAGCGACGCTGCCGAGGCGATCGCGCGGCTGGGTGGCGAGGCGAAGGAGATCGACGCGCGGCTGAAGCAATCGGCCGGCGGCCTGCCGCTGATCGACGCGGCGCTGGGCGTGGCCGAGCGCGAGGCGCGCGACGCCGAAGTGGCGCTGGCCCAGGCGCTGGCGGCACAGGCGCGCGATGCCGCGGAGATTCGTGTCGCCGAAGCCGCGCGCGCCGCCGCACGCGCGCGGGTCGAGCGGGCCGAGCGCGAGGTGCAGCGGATCGACGCCGAACGCCGCGCGCTGCCCGCCGCCGAACCGATGGTCGAGGCGCGCGACGCGGCACGCACCGCGCGGGCGAACGCGGCGCAATCGGGGGACGCCGCCGCCCGGCAGCTGGACGACGCCCAAACCCGCGAACAGGCCGCCACCGATGCGCGGCAACGCGCGCAGGCCGCTCAGGCCGCCGCCGCCGCACAGCTCGCCGCCGCCGATGGCGAGGCCGCCGCGCTGCGCCGCGACCTGGCGACGGGGGACCGCGACCGCCTGATCGATCGCGTGCGCGCCGAGGCGGGGTTCGAGCGCGCGCTGGCAGCGGCACTGGGCGACGACCTGGATGCCGGGCTGGATCCGGCGTCGCCGCGCTACTGGGCCGGTGCGACCGCCGCCCCCGACGACCCGCCGCCGCCGCCGGGCACCGCCCCGCTGTCCGCGCATGCCGAGGCACCGGCGGCATTGGCCCGGCGGCTGGCGCAGATCTTCGTCGCCCCCGGCGATGTCGGCCAGCCCCTTGCCCCCGGCCAGCGTCTCGTCACGCCCGACGGCGTATTGCGGCGCTGGGACGGTTACGTCGCGCGCGCGAGCAGTGCGGCGGCGGCCGAGCGGCTCGAACGCGCCAACCGGCTGCGTGCGATCGAGGCCGGGCGACCGGACCTCGCGGACGCAGTCGCACAGGCGGCGGCGGCGCTCGGCACGGCGGACGCCGAAT
Organism: Sphingomonas sp. CCH15-F11; assembly: GCF_001557005.1. NCBI lineage: Bacteria > Pseudomonadati > Pseudomonadota > Alphaproteobacteria > Sphingomonadales > Sphingomonadaceae > Sphingomonas > Sphingomonas sp. CCH15-F11. Next base: position 16,979 of record NZ_LSKG01000057.1, read on the forward strand.
TGGCACGCGCGCGTCAGGACATTGCCGAGGCGCGCCGCGCAATCGACGCCGCCGAAACCGCTGCCCGCGCCGCCGCCCGTGACGAGGACCGCGCCGCCGCGCAGATCGAGCGCGGCGAGGCGCAGCGGGTCGACCTGTCGGCCCGGCAGGCGCGCGCGACGACCGAACTGGAAGATGCGCGCGCCGAGCATGCGCGTGCCGTCGAACAGGTCGCCGGGCTTCCCGATGGTCGCGACGCGGCGGCACAGGTCGACGCGCTGACCGGCCAGGCGCAGGCGCGGCGCGGCGCGGTTGCCGCCGCCCGCGCCGAACGCGCGGCTGCCGACGCCGCGATTGCCCGCGATCGCGAACGGCTGGCCGCCGCGCAGGCCGAACAGCGCGGCTGGAACCAGCGGGCGGGCGAAGCGGCGCGGCGGATCGCCGAGATCGACCGGCGCGCCGCCGCGCTGACCGACGCCGAGGCAAGCC